>JAVEEE010000128.1 GCA_030840615.1 Frankiaceae bacterium
GAATCCGTCTACGACCTCGTCGTCCACGACAAGACCGGCGAGCGGATCCTCGAGGATCTCTTGAAGGCGGCCGAGGCCCGCTTGCGGGAAGAGGGCATCTCCGGCGACATCTTCCTCTTCAAGAACAACACCGACTCTGCCGGCAACTCCTACGGTTGCCACGAGAACTACCTCGTCGGGCGGCACGGCGAGTTCTCCCGGCTCGCCGACGTGCTCATTCCCTTCCTCGTCACCCGGCAGATCGTGTGCGGTGCCGGCAAGGTTCTGCAGACTCCGCGCGGTGCCGTCTACTGCGTGTCGCAACGTGCCGAGCACATCTGGGAAGGGGTGTCGTCGGCCACGACGCGGTCCAGGCCCATCATCAACACGCGAGACGAGCCGCATGCCGACGCCGAACGTTTCCGCCGCCTGCACGTCATCGTCGGCGACTCGAACATGTCCGAGACGACAGCGCTGCTGAAGATCGGTACGACGGACCTCGTGCTCCGCATGATCGAGGCCGGTGTGGTGATGCGTGACCTCACGCTGGAGAACGCAATCCGCGCGATCCGCGAAGTCAGCCACGACATGACCGGGCGTCGGCGGATCAAGCTCGCCAACGGTCGCGAAGCGAGTGCGTTGGAGATCCAGCTCGAGTACTACGCCAAAGCCCGTGACTTCGTCCAGCGTCGCGGCACCGACCCGGTCGCCGAGCGGGTGCTCGACCTCTGGGAACGGACCATCAAGGCGGTCGATGGTGGCGACCTCGGTCTGGTCGAGCGCGAGATCGACTGGGTGACGAAGTTCCAGCTCATCGAACGCTACCGCGAGAAGCACGACCTTCCGTTGTCGTCGCCGCGGATCGCCCAGATCGACCTCGCCTACCACGATGTCAGCCGCCGGCGCGGGCTCTACTACCTGCTCGAACGCAAGGGCGCGGTGGAGCGCGTCACCACCGACCTGCGGATCTTCGAAGCCAAGTCGGTTCCACCGCAAACCACGCGAGCGCGGCTACGCGGTGACTTCATCAAGCGGGCGCAGGAGAAACGTCGCGACTTCACGGTCGACTGGGTGCACCTCAAGCTCAACGACCAGGCGCAGCGGACGGTGTTGTGCAAGGACCCGTTCCGTTCCGTCGACGACCGCGTGGAGAAGCTCATAGCCTCGATGTGATCAGACGGCCCCTGTGCCGTTCTGACCAGACAGTTCCACCCATGTCCATCTGGTGCACCTTCACGTAGCGTCGCCTTCGTCATCCCCAGGAGGCAACAATGGCGCACTATCTGATCGAAGTCGGCTATACCCCGCAGTCATGGAGCGCGCAGGTCGACACCCAGCCCAACGTCGTGGAGCGCATCACGCCTGCCCTCGAAGCGTGCGGAGCCAAGCTCGAGTCCATGTACTACGCGTTCGGTGACGTGGACCTCATCGGCATCATCGATTTCAAGACAGCGCAGGACGCGGCGGCTTTCGCACTCGCCGTATCGTCCAGCGGAGCGTTGCGCAGCTACCGGACCACACCACTTCTCTCGGTCGACCAGGGGATCCAGTCGATGAAGAAGGCGGCAGAGGTCCGGAAGGTGTACTCACCGCCGAGCGTCGTGTCTGTCGTCGAACAGCCGGTTCCTGCTCGCTAGTCAACGCAGCGCTGCGAGTTGCGTAGGCGCGGTGCGCCCACGCAACACGACGTCGCCCTCGAGCGTCCAGTGTTCGCGCTCGGCCTCGTCGGCAGCGGTGAGCACCTGCGCGGACACGAGCAGCCGGCCCGGTTCGGCCTTCGCCAGCTCGGTGAGCCGCGCCGCTTCGTTGACGGCGTCACCGATCACCGTGTATTCGAAACGTTCGCGCGTGCCGATGTTGCCGGCGACGACGCTGCCCGCTGAGACCCCGATGGCCGCGGAGAGTCCGCGCACGTCCTGCAAGCGCTCGTGCAGCAGTCGCGCGGCGAGCAGCGCGCACGTCGCCGCGTCGGCACGGGGTACGGGCGCGCCGAACAGGCACAAGGCCGCGTCCCCCTCGAACTTGTTGACGAAGCCGCCGGTGCGGTCCACGACGTCGACGACGACGGCGAAGAAGGCGTTGAGCGCAGCGACCACCTCGTTCGGCGGCCGGGTCGCGGCGAGCTCGGTCGAGCCGATGACGTCGACGAAGAGCATCGCTGCGTCGACCTGTTCGCCGCCCAGCCGGACACCCCGTTCCAAGGCCTGGCGAGCGACGTCGACACCCACCTGCCGACCGAAGATGTCGCGCAACAGTCGTCGTTCGCGTAACCCCTCGACCATGGAGTTGAAGCCGTTCTGCAGGTGACCGATCTGGCTGCCGTCGTAGACGGGGACCTTCACGTCGAGCCGATCCGCCTCGACGGCGGAAAGGGCCGAGGTCACCGACTCGACGGGATCGGCGACGGACTTTGCGGCGAAGACCATCGCGACGATGCCGGTGACCATGCCGACGCAGCCCAGGAAGACGAGTCCGGGGATCGACAGCGGGCGGTTGCCGTGGTCGAGCGTCATCATGACGATGCCGAGCAGGGGCACGCCCGTGCCCACGGCCCAGGCAAGCAGGATGCGCGACTTCACGCCCGGCACGTAGCGGTCCGTCGGCAGCTCTTCCTCGAATGCGAGCTCGTTGATCGGACGAAGGATCCGCTCGGCCAGCAGGTAGGTGAGCCCGCACGTGGTGATGGCGCCCATCAGAATCGTGTGTGCGACGTCGAGATCGTTGGTCCACCCGAAGCGTGCGTTGATCGGGATGAAAACGAGCTCCGAGCCCATCCAGATGGCGAAGTTGATGAGTGCCTGTCGCAGCGGATGCCGGACCACGTAGGTCCGGTCCTCGGAGGTGATCGGGCGCTCGCCCAGTGCCCATTGCCGGATGGGGAGGAACGCACGCGTCGACACGATGCAGCCGAACACCACAGCCAACGTCATGTACGTGATGAGCGCGATCACGTTGTCCATCAAGAACCGTTGGTTCCTCGGCAACACGAACCCAAGGAACAGGAAGACGATGGCCCCACCGGCGATGTTGGCCGCCACCATGCAAGCGCCGAAGTGCAGCTGCAGGCGCTGGACCATCGCACGACGGTCTGTCGTGCGAATCGCGCCCGCGACAGTGGGGGCTGCTGCCGTCACAAGGGCAGTGTGACAGCCGTGGCGATCCGAGGCAGCAGCCTTTGAGCGTGCTCTACGTCACAAAAGGGACGCCGCGTGCCGGCCGGCCACCGCGGCCCCGAGGAAGTAGGCCGGGTCGTCGTCCAGCGCGCGGCCCATCGACGACAGTGGCACGGGCGTCGACCGCAACGTCTCGAGCAGCCCGTCGACCGGCATCTCGACGAGCCGGTGCCGCTCCGCCAGCGGGGCGCAGCTGCGGCGTACCTCGGCTCCGAACTCGCCCTCGAGCACGGGTACGACCACGTCGGCTCGAGCCAGTGCCACCCGACCGAATGCTGTCAACGAGTGATGTGAGACGCCGCGATGCCGCGCCCGCTCGTCGGCCGCGCTGACCCGCAACGCAGCGACCGGCCGGCCGCCGAGCACCGCTGTGGCGTTGACCGCCTCTCCGCTAGCCACACCGCTGAAGCCCCAGCGGGTGCCCGTCCCGAGGTTGCCCGGTCCTTGAGTAACGATGGCAATGTCGGCGCGTAGGACGTGCCGAGCGGCCAGCAGACCCGAGTGCACCGATACAGCTTCGACGTCGCCGCCGAAGGCCTGGCCGACTGTCACCGTCGCCACGATCCAGCCGGCCTCACGCAGTCCCGACACCGAGCGGGACAGCCAGACCGGAAGCGCCCCGCCGTCGGACATGACGTAGACGACACGTGCATCCGGGCGCAGCGTGCGGAGGCCGGCGACGATCGGTGTGACGGCGGAGTGCAGATCGGCAATCACCACCGGCATGCCCGCCACGTCGTCCGCATCCCGGAGCAGCACGTGATGCGGTGAGTCCTGCTCATCTGCAGCGAGCACCGTCGCTTGCAAGGGTGTGTAGCGCGCCTTGACGATGTGTCCCGGCTCGTCGGTGTCGGGTGGCAGCCGGTCCGGTATGGCCACCACCATTGCGAACCCACCGGTGCCGAGACCCAGCGCGAGCGCTGTGGTGTTGAGCAGCACCCGGTCGCCGACTCTCGGTGCCCCAACCAGGCGCACATAGGCGAGCGCGGGCAGCTGACCTTCCGCCGTGTCGACCGCGATCTCGATCACCTCCGCATCGCTACGACGGATCTCACGCACCTGACCGTCGCGCCAGCGAATCACGCGCGGACCTTATCTCCGGGGTGTCGGGCGTTGCTCTCTGGGAAGGCAGACGATCGTGGCCGAGAACCGTCGACTGATGCACGGCTCCTGCACCGCGGTGTGGCAGGTGCTCAGTGACGGCTTCACCTACTCCGACTGGGTTGTTGGCACCAGCGCGATTCGTGACGTGGACGAAGCCTGGCCCGCCGTCGGTTCCGCGTTGCACTACCGGATCGGGCGCGGCCGGCTCAGCCACGAGGGGCACACCGAGGTTCAGTCGATGGAGCCAGGTCGCCGCCTGGAGCTCGAGGCACACGCCTGGCCGGTCGGCACCGCACGTATCGACCTACGTCTCGAGGACGCGGCGGACGGTTGCCTCGTGACGATCGTCGAACACCCGAACAGCGGCCTGGGCTCCCTCCTGCACAATCCGGTCGGGGACCTATTGCTCAAGGTGCGCAACACCGAGACGCTGCGCCGGTTGGAGCGGCTGGCGCGGCAGCCGTCAACGGCTCACCGTCAGGCGCCGCAGCGGTAGACGATCAGCGGTAGACGGCGCGATGCAGTGCTCGCCGGCCGCTACGACGCACCGGACCGAGGATCCCCGCGTCACGTAGCGCCACCTGGGCGGCGAGCGTTCCCGGGCCGCCGTGCACGCCGCCGCCAGGGTGGGCGGACGAAGACGCGAGATAGAGCCGGTCGACCGGTGTCTCAGGTCGGCCGAGTCCGGTCACGGGCCGCCAGATCAGCTGCTGGTGGATGGCGGCAGTGCCACCGTTGAGCGCGCCTCGGAACAGGTTGCGGTTGGCGGCCTCCAGGTCCAACGGACCGGCCACATGACGCGCCACGATGCGGTCGCGGAAGCCAGGTGCGTAACGCTCTACCTGCGCCTCGATGCGCTCCACGATCGTTTCGACCTCTGCGGCGTCCCAGCGTCCCGACAGTCCCGCGTCGGCCGCATCGGAGCGCACGTGCTGCGGCACATGCGTATAGCCCCAGGCAGATTCCGTGCCCGCCGGGGAACGGGTCGGGTCGGTCGTGGTCATCTGGCCGAAGACGACGTAGGGCCGGTCGGGCACCGCGCCGAGCCCGAGTTGGTTCGTGTAGCGAGTCAGGTCGTCGAGCGTGCCGCCGAGGTGCACCGTTCCCGCCAGCCCGGAGTGCCCGTCGTCCCAGGGCACCGGTTCGGCGAGAGCCCAGTCGACCTTGACCGTCCCGTTGTCCCACTGGAAACGGCGCAGGTCGTCCAGCAGTCTCGGCGGCAGATGTTCGGCGGCAACGAGCGACCCGAACAGCTGCGGTGCATCCACCGCCGCCAGCACCGCCCGGGTCGCGGGCAGGTCCACGCCCGCCGACGTCCGCACCCCGGTCGCCCGTCCACCGCGGACCACGACCTCGTGGACGGGGTCACCACAGGTGAGCTGGCCGCCCCGGCTGCGCAGGCGCGACACCAACGCGTCGGTGAGCGCTCCCGCGCCGCCCACCGGTGCGGGGAACCCGATCGTCTGTCCGAGCATGGCGAGCAGCCACCCGAAGACCGCGGCACCGGCGGAGTCCGGGCCGAGGTCGGTGTGCAGGGCGTTGCCGGCGACGAGAGCGGCGGCTCCGGCGCCGTCGAACGACTCCTCGGTCCACCGGCGTAGCGGCAGGGTGGCGAACCGCGCGAACCGCAGGGCCTCCGCCGTACCGAGTGCGCGCAGGAGGCGAACGGCGGGCGCGACCGGCGGAAACGGACGGAACAACGCGTCGACGAGCGGCCCGGCGATGCGGCCGAACTGGTCGACCATCGATTGCCAGGCGGCGCCGTCTCCGGGGGCGTAAGCGTCCAGCGCTGCCGCCGTCACCTCGAGGTCGCGGGAGAGCACGGCGGCGCGGCCGTCGCCGGTCGGGTGTGACACGACCAGCGGGGCGTGCGCCCAGCGCAACCCGAAGTCGTCGAGCCCCAACGACATCATCGGCTCGGAGGCCATCGCGAGTGGGTAGAACGCGCTGAACAGGTCGTTCACGAACCCCGGAGCGGTCACTTCGGCCGAGCGGACGGCGCCGCCCGGCGCGTCGGCCGCTTCGACCACCAGGACCGACCACCCCGCGTCGGCGAGCACGTTGGCGGCCACCAGACCGTTGGGTCCGGAGCCGATCACAACCGCGTCGGTCACGTCGGCTGCCTCCCCATGTCACGCGGGCGGGACACCCCGCTCGGCGATGTAGCGTGACCGACCATGGCAGGGCGGCGGACCGAGCGACTGCTCAACCTCGTCATCTGCCTGCTGCACACGCGTTCCTATCTCACCGCCGAGCGGATCCGTGAACTGGTCGCCGGTTATGACGAGGCGCCGACTGACGAAGCCTTCAAGCGAATG
>JAVEEE010000076.1 GCA_030840615.1 Frankiaceae bacterium
AACGTGGCATGCAAAGCGTGATGGATGTCGTCCGCCCACTGTGCGTGCAGACCGAAACCGCCGGCCTCCCGCGCCCGGATCAGGCGTTGGTCGTTCAGGTCGGACTCGGCGACGAGGAACAGCGGCCGGGCGACATGCGCGGCGAGCACCTCGACCTCCACGGCCAGGTCTTCGAGGATGTGCGTCGCTCGGGTGTCGACGAGGGCGTGCACCGCGTCGAGCCGAAGCCCGTCCACATGGAAGTCCCGCAGCCAGGACACCGCGTTGTCGATGATCCACTGGCGCACGTCGTCCGACCAGGCGGCATCGAGGTTGATCGCCGCTCCCCATGGAGTGGAGTGGGTGTCGGTGAAGTAGGGGCCGAACTCCCCCAGGTAGTTGCCGCTCGGCCCGAGGTGGTTGTAGACGACGTCGAGTACGACGCCGATGCCGCGCACGTGGCACGCGTCGACGAACCGTTTGAGCCCGTCCGGCCCGCCGTAGGGCTCGTGGACGGCGTAGAGATGCACTCCGTCGTACCCCCAGCCGCGCGGCCCGTCGAAGGTGGCAACCGGAAGCAGCTCGACGGCGTCGACACCGAGGGCGACCAGGTGGTCCAGCCGCTCGATCGCGCCGTCGAAGGTCCCGTCGGTCGTGAACGTGCCGATGTGTATCTCGTAGAGCACGCTGCCGGGCAGGAGGTGGCCGCGCCAGAACTGGTCGTGCCACGCGAACCGGGCGTGGTCGTAGTAGCGCGAGGGACCGTGCACGCCCTGCGGCTGCCAGAGTGACCGCGGATCGGGCCGGGGGTCGCCACCGTCCAAGCGGAAGGCGTAGTCGTCGCCGTGACCCGAGTGCGGGACGAAGGCCTCCCACCAGCCAGGTGCCGAGGCCGGCCACATGTCATGGGTGTCGCCGGCGACGTCGACAGTGATCTGCTCGACCTCCGGAGCCCACACCCGAAACGCGGTCACTTCGCAGACCTACCCTTCCGCCCGCAGCAGCAACGCGACCGGCAGCTCCGCGAGGATGTCGCCGAGGGCCGCCGTGACTGCACGGCCCGTGATGACGTCTCGCCACGTCCCGGTGAGGGCCGGTAGTGCCGTGTCGCCCCAGCCACCGCGTCGCGCGAGTCCGATCGGCAACCTGGTCGCCACGGTCACGACGTCGGTGGCACCGGCCGACCGGGCGAAGGCGATGACGTGGTCGTGCGCGGCTCCCTGCACGTCGACCGCCTCGTAGCCCGAGCGGAACGGCTCCGGCATCTCCCGGCGCAACCGCAGCGCCGCGGCGGTGACGCGCAGCTTCGCATCGACTTCGGCACCGGAGTCCATGGCCGCCAGCGCCTCGATGCGGCGCGCATAGTCGACCGGTCGGCGGTTGTCCGGATCGACGAGCAAGCGGCAGGTGAGCTCCTGGCCCTGGTAAACGTCCGGCACGCCGGGCATCGTGAGCTGCAACACCTTCTGTGAGAGCGAGTTGACCTCCGCCGGCCGGGCCAGGTGTTGCGCCACCCATTCGCCGACGTCGCCGAGCAGGACACGGTCGGCGAAGACTCCTTCGACATAGCTAGCCAGCGCCGCGGCGTAGCGCTCGTCGGGTTCGATCCACGACGTCTGCTGCTTGGCCTCACGGGTGGCCTTCTCCAGGTAGGCGGTCATCCGCTCGACGTCGATCGGCCACGCGCCGACGAGGGTCTGCCAGAACAGGTAGTCGGTGTTGTCGTCCGGCGCGCCGTGCCGTGCCGCAGCCGCCCGCCAGCGGGCAACCGACGCTGCCCACAGGTCCGGGATCTCCGCGAGGACCAGAAGTCTCGCCCGCACGTCTTCCGAGCGTTTGGTGTCGTGGGTCGACAGCGTCGTCATCGTGTGCGGCCAGTCCCGCGCGAGACGCCGGCAGCGCGCATGCCATGCCTGCACCGACAACCCGAACTTCGCGGGGCTGCCACCGACCTCATTGAGCGCGGTGAGCCGGTGATAGCGGTAGAACGCGGTGTCCTCGACACCCTTCGCCATGACCGGGCCCGTCGTCTGCTCGAACCGGATAGCGAAGGCTTCCGCGGTGGCGCCGCCGTGCTCCCGGCGCAAGAGCCCGGCCAACCACTCGACCTGGCCTGCCAGGTCCGGCCGTCGCTTCGTCGCGCGTACGGCGGCGGCATCGATCCGTCCTGACGATCCGGGATCACCGGCGTATGCCCGGTAGACGTCGAACGCCACCAGCAGCTCCACGATGGCGCATTCGAGGTCCGGCCCTCGGAAGGTGGCATGGTCGGCGGACTGCGGCACCTGACCGAGATCGCGCAGCAGCCGGGCGACTTCCGCCCGGAACAGCGAGCCGACGACATCGCGTTTCGACTCCTCGACCACCCGGTCGAAGTCGGCGGGCATGCCCGTGAGCGAGACATACGCCGTCGTCAAGGGCTGCTCGCCCGCCGGGTCGACCAGGACCTGGGTGACGGCGGCCAGCGCGTCGTAGCCCGTCGTTCCGGCACACGCCCACGAAGGGGGCAGTGCCTCGTCCGCCTCGAGGATCTTCTCGACAACCGTCCACCGGCCCTCGCTCCCGGTCGCGAGCCGGTCGAGGTAGCCACCGGGCTCGGCGAGTCCGTCCGGATGGTCGACCCGCAGGCCGTCGACCTCGCCGCTGCGCACCAGCTGGAGCCACCGGGCGTGCGTTGCGTCGAAGACCTCGTCGTCCTCCACGCGAAGGCCGGCAAGGCTGGTGACGTCGAAGAACCTGCGGTAGTTGATCTCGTCGTTCGCCGTGTGCCAGTCGGCCAGCAGGTAGTGCTGGGTGTCGAGCACCTTCGCGACGTCGCCGTCGACATCCGCCGTGCCGGGAGCCAGCGGCAGCCGATGGTCGAAGTAGCGGACCTCTCCCTCGGCCGGATCGATCGTGATCTCACCTGCCGCGATGCAGGCCTCGAGAGGAGCGCCCAGGACCGGCACGAGCAGTCGTGATCCGTGCTGGGTCCAGTCGACGTCGAACCAACGGGCGAACGTCGATGCCGGGCCGAGTCGCAGCACGTCCCAGAACGCCCGGTTGAGCTGCTCCGGCACCGGCAAGGCCATGTGGTTCGGCACCACGTCGACCACGAGTCCGAGCCCGTGCCCGCGGACGGCGGCGACGAGCTCGGCCCAGCCATCCTCGCCCCCGAGCTCCTCGGACAGCGAGCTGTGGTCGACGACGTCGTAGCCGTGGGCCGAGCCCGGGACCGCGCGCAACACCGGCGAGCAATACACGTGGGAGACGCCGAGGGCGGCAAGGTAGGGCACCGTTGCAGCGGCGTCCCGGAAGCCGAACTCGCGTCGCAGCTGGAGCCGGTAGGTTGCGGTCGGCGTCACCGCGTCAGAACGCCCGCCGCAGAACCAGCACTGAGCGTGCCTCCGCGACGATCTCGCCGCCGGCCTTTGCCGACCGCGGTTCGTCCACCGCCAGGTCGAGTAGCGGCGCCGCCGTGTCGACGACGACGTTCCACGCCTCTCCGTAGCCGGCGTCCGGCATGGTGAACGTCAACGTCTCGTGGTGGCCGTTCAAGAGGATGAGGAACGAGTCGTCGGTGATCCGCTCGCCGCGCTGGTCGAGCTCCGGGATGCCGCTGCCGTTGAGGAAGACGGCCAGGGACTTGGCGTATCCGTTGTCCCAGTCCTCATCCGTCATCGGCTCGCCGGATGGCTGGAGCCAGGCGATGTCCTCGACGTGAGAACCACGCAGCAGTCGACCTTGGAAGAAGCGCCGGCGGCGAAAGACCGGGTGCTCGCGCCGGAGCGCGGAGATCCGGGTGACGAAGTCCGTCAGGTGTTCGAAGTCGCGGGCCCGGTCCCAGTCGACCCAGGACAGCTCGTTGTCCTGGCAGTAG
>JAVEEE010000245.1 GCA_030840615.1 Frankiaceae bacterium
CCGCTGCGGCATCGGTGGCCGCCGCGAGACGCAACATGAGGACGGTCGCGGCCTCCGACTCGATGGCGAGATCGGCGAGCACGTGGCGCATCAGCGGCTTGTCGACGAGGTAGTCGCCGAAAGCCTGACGGTGCCGCGCGTGGTGGGTTGCCTGGGCGACGCACGCCCGCATCAGCGACGTCGACCCGATGACGCAGTCGAGGCGCGTCATCATCACCATCTCGATGATCGTGCGGACACCACGGCCTTCGTCACCCAGCCGCCACGCAACCGTGTCGTCGAACTCCGGCTCGCTCGATGCGTTGGACCGGTTGCCGAGCTTGTCCTTGAGCCGCTGGATGCGGAAGGTGTTGCGCGTCCCGTCCGGCAGCACCCTCGGGAGCAGGAAGCACGTCAGACCACCGGGTGCCTGCGCCAGCACGAGGAACACGTCGCACATCGGCGCCGAGGTGAACCACTTGTGCCCGGTCAGCCGGTAGGTGCCGTCCGGACTGGGCACGGCGACGGTCGTGTTGGACCGGACATCGGAGCCGCCCTGCTTCTCCGTCATGCCCATACCGGCCAGGCAGCCGGCCTTGTCCGCCGGCGGGCGCAGCCCGAAGTCGTATACGTACGACGTCAGCCGGGGCACCCACTCCGCTGCGAGAGCTTCGTCGACCCGCAGCGCCGGGACTGCGGCGTGCGTCATCGACACGGGGCAGCCGTGGCCGCCCTCGACCTGCGACCAGACCGAGAAGCCGACGGCCCGGGCCACCTGCGCTCCCGGCTGGCCGTCGATCCACGACGACGCATGCAGGCCGTTGCCGATCGCGATCTCCATCAGCTGGTGCCAAGCAGGATGAAACTCGACCTCGTCGACGCGGCGGCCGTAGCGGTCGACGGTGTGGAGCTCGGGCGGATGCTCGTTGGCGAGCCGGCCCCACTCCTGGGCCTGCTCGGTGCCGGCGAGGCGGCCCAGCTTGGTCAGTCGCTCCTGCGCCCAGGCCGCTCCGTGCCGCGGGACGCCCTCCACGAGCGCTGTGTCGGCGGCGAAAACGTCATAACCGACGAGCGGCGGCGGCTGGTTGTGCACCTCTTGCGACGACGACATGCGCACGAGTGTGACATTGAGGCCGCGGCGGACGCCGTACCTTTGGTCACGTGGTGACTGCCGTCAGCGAGCCCGGCGCCGTCGCACCGTCGCGCGGGCGGCTGAGGGTGGCCTGGCAGCTGATCACCGCAACGCTGGTCAAGGCGTGGAACGACCGCGTCCTCGGACTGGCCGCGGAGGCCGGGTTCTGGCAGCTGTTGTCGTTGCCCTCGCTCCTGCTCGCCGTGCTGGGCTTCATCGGCTACTTCAGCGGTGCGCTCGGCCCCGACACCCTGCACAGCCTCGAGAACGCCATCCTGCGCGGCGCGAAGCACGTCATCGTGCCGAGCTCGGTCGACTCGACCATCAAGCCCGCACTTCACCGCATCCTGGTCGGCGGCCGCGCCGACGTGGTGTCCATCAGCTTCATCGTGTCGTTGTGGACCGGATCGTCGGCCATGGCGACCTACGTCAACACGATCACCATCGCCTACGGCCTCAGGGCACACCGCAACGCTGTGCGCAGCAGGTTGCTGGCGCTGCTGCTCTACTTCGGCTTCGTCGCCGTCGGCGTGGTGCTGCTGCCTTTGCTCGTGCTCGGGCCATCCCTCGTCGTGAAGCTGTTCCCGGACCGTTGGCAGCATCTCGTGCACACCTTGACGGTGATCGGCTACTGGCCGGTCGTTGCCATCATCGGTATGGCCTTGCTGACCACGCTCTACCACCTGGCAGTGCCGGTCCGGCTGCCATGGCGGCGCGCCGTGCCCGGTGCGATGTTTGCACTTGTCGTGTGGTTGGCCGGGTCGACGTTGCTCCGGGAGTGGCTGGCCTGGGCGTTCCGGTCGACAGCGACCTACGGCCCGCTGTCCGCGCCGGTCGCCGTCCTCGTCTTCCTCTACCTCACCGCTCTCGCGATCCTGCTGGGCGCTGAGCTCAACGCCGAGATCGACCGGCTGTGGCCGTCGAGGGCGACGGCCGAAGCGCGTCGCAGCGAAGAGGCGGCTGCCCGCGCCGGTGCTGCTACGTGACATGCTGCTCGTGCTGACGAACCGGGCGAGGAGGGCGACGTGGCGGGCAACGCAGGCGGAGGGCACGGTGCGTCGATCGGGTCGTGGCTGGCCTGCCTCGTCATCATCGCCGGGTTCGCCGTCGGCGGCATCGCGATGGTCGTCTGGAACTGGCCCATGTTCTGGGTCGGCGTCGGGGTGACCGTGCTCGGCTGCGTGATGGCGCACGTCGTGCACATCATGGACGACGTGACGGAGTACGGCGGCGGGCGCAGCGCCGCCGGCGACCCCGAACCCGGCGTCTAGGTCTCTTTGAACGTCTAGGTCTCTTTGAGCGTCTAGGTCTCTCGGGCGTTCAGGGCGCTTCCTGGCGAACGGCGCCGGACAGCTCGTCGAGCAGTCCGTTGAGGTCGCCGCCTTTGAGCACCCAGGCGGAGGCACCTGCCTCCATCGCCTGCTCCCGGAGCCTCGAGTCGTCGTGGCCGGTGAAGATGATGATGCGCGCCTCCGGAAGGACACGACGCAACGCCGGCAGGACGTCCATGCCGTCGATCCCGTCGATCGCGAGGTCGAGCACGACTGCATCCGGATGCTTTCGCGCCGCGAGGTCGAGCGCCGCCCCACCGCTGGTCGCCGTACCTACCGGCTCGAATCGCCCGTCCAGTTCGAACGTCATCTCGAGCAAACGGGAGAGTTCGGGCACGTCTTCGACGACGAGCACTTTCACGCCGGCCATCTCACCCCCATGCGGTGTCGCGTGCACATAGCGTGCACCTCCGGCGCCGTCCTGTCTCCGTGACGCCGGGACTGTCTGGTCGTAGTCATTTCGGACTAGGTCAGCAACCTCGCCCGTCTGTCACCGTGCCGACGGTGCTGTCGTAGGTGAACGCGGTGCCGGTGGAGACCACGAGTGCCTCGGCGCAGAAGGATGTGCTGTCGGCTTGGATGGTGGTGAAAAGAATGCCGGGCTGATGGATCAGATCGAGGTCGAACTCGCTGGCCGTGTAGACGCCGTACGTCGTGAAGTAGGTCTCCTCGGCGACGGCCAGGTCGCGTAGTGCGGATTGGGCTTGCGCGTCGGTCACCGGGTCGACCGGGGTGATCGGCACGGGGGTGAGGGGGGCGACGACGGCGGACCCGCCGCCCGATGTGACGCCGCCATCGCTGCTGAGCTCGGCGGTGGCGAACGCACCGAACAGCAGGAAGCTGCCCACCGCGCCGATGTCGCCGTCCTTGTTCTTGTCGTCCGCGGTGGCGACTCCGGCGCCGCCCGCGACCAGTCCCAGCACCAGCGCCACGATGGCGACGGGCGCAGCGAGGATCGGACGGATCCGCCACCGGGGTTCCGGCGGCGTGCCGGCGAAGGGCGACGGCGGGAGGGTGAGCAGGTAGCGGCCGGCGGCAAACCCGAGGACGAGGAACCAGGCGCCCAGGATCAGCGCGCCGAGCAAGATCTCGGGACCGGCGTGCCCCCCGCCGAAGCCCTCTTGGCCGCCGTATTCGTAGCCGACCCGGCTCGGGACGGCGACCAGCAGATAGATGAGGACGGCGGGCGCAGCCATCCGGTAGCAGGAGCGGGCGAGGGTCTGCGGGCTGACGACGTTGCGGTAGCGGCGCATCCACGCCACGCCCGCTGCGATGGCCAGCGGCGGCAGGAGGAGCAGCCCGAAGTAGCCGGCTGACAGGCCGTGCCGGTCGAACAGGGATACCGACGCGCTGCCTCCGTCGCCGCCGGCGACAGACGCGTGCAACGCCGCACCCATCGAGACCTGGAACACATCGACGCCGAGGTTGACGAAGTAGGCGAGCAGGATCGACAGGGCTTTCAGCACGTCGAGACGATTGCCGTCGTCCTGCGCGACGATGATGGCGAGCGCCGCTAGCCCGCCACCGATGATCGCGGTGGCCATCGCGACAGCCGCGCCTTGCACTGGCAACCACCACTCGCCCGTCAGTCGGGCCATGGCGGCGTCAGTCGACGCGCGCTCCCTCAACAGCTCGCGCGGCCGCACAGCAACGGCGATGCCGACGATCCCAAACAGGAGCAGCGACCAGCCGAAGACGCGCGGGGGCGAGGTCGTGACGTGGAGCTTGCTGTCGAGCAGCCTCGTCGTCGAGTAGCCGCCGAAGCTGACCATCGACAGCAGGAAAGCCGCGAGCAGCGCGGCCCGCACCGCGCCGGTGGCGCGGGCGACGCGCGTGTCGGCGGACAGGTAGGTGCGCAGCAACAGCGCAAAGGTGACCAGAACGACGATCGAGATGGTGAGCGGCGCGACGCCCGCGCTGAAGGTGCCCGCGTCGGCGCCCGTGCCGCCGTGGGTGAACTGCGGCGACCCGAACGCCATTGCCATGAGGGCGATCGCGCTGTGGAAGTAGCCACCGGCCGAGTGACCGAAGTTGTCGCCGCTGCCGGTCCAGAGCAGGTAGCTGTTCGCGGCCAGGCCGAGCGCGACCGCAAGGAGCACGGCCGGGACGGCGGCGTAGGCCGCGCTGCGCCAGTCACCGCCGAGCACCCGCTCGACCCAGGTCCGCTCAGGCCCGGCGCCCGCCACCAGGAGCTCAGGCTCGGGTGCGGCGGTCTGCTTTGCGGCGGCGGTCTTCGTCGCGGTCGTGGTCGGTGGCGTCGCGGCACCGCAGTGCGGACAGAACTTCGCGCGGTTGGCGACCTGCTGACCGCAGCCGGCGCATGCCTTCATGGGCGGACCCCCTCGTCGGCTCCACAGTGTGGGGGATGCGGCCAGAAATATCCGTCACGCTCGGTTGACGCGGCCTTTCCGACGGCGGTGTCGGCAGCCGGTCCTGTGGAAAAGATTCGTTGCAAATAAAGGGCTTTGGGCCTTGCAACCGTCGCGGCCATCGAGTACCATCGAACGTATGTTCGAAGACGGAGAGTTGCCGCCGATGCCACCCGAGCTGGGCTGGCTGTGCGGTGACCTGACCGAGCGGCTGGAGTGGCTGTGCGAGCAGGTCCCCTCCTCGGACACGCTGGTCGCGTTGGAGGCGATGGAGCACGAGCCGATGGCGCCCAAGCAGCGGATGCTCTATGCCGCGGCATGGGATCGGCAGCGGTCAGCGACGGCGGCGCGCGCGATGGCAGCGCAGGTCAAGGCGACGGCGCCGGCCGCGCACGGTCCGTATGCGAACCAGGAGCTGATCGACGGGGAGCTTGCCGGGGTGCTGCGCCGCACGGATGGTGCGATGGCACATCAGCTGTCGGTCGCACGCTGGTTGGACGAGGCGCTGCCGTTGACCTTCAAGCTGTGCGACGCCGGTGACATCACCCTGGAGCACGCGCGCGCGATCGAGCAGATCACGTCCTGTCTGACGGTCGACCAGGCGCAGCTCGTCGATGCTTCGGTGGCGGACCGGGCCACGACGATGACGGTGTCGGCGTTCCGCCGGGTCGTTCGCCAGGCCGTCGCGGCGCTCGACGTCGACGGCCAACGACAGGAACGGGCGAAGCGCACCGCCGGGGTGAGTCTGTACCCCGAAGCGGACGGCATGTGCCTGCTCGCCATCCGGATGCCGGCCACCGATGGCGTCGCCGCGATTTCCGCGCTCAACATCGATGCTGACCGGTTGAAAACAGACGACGATGACCGCACCCATGGGATGCGCCAGGTCGATGCCTTCCTCGATGCGGTGTTCGCCACCGACGGGGCCGGCAAGGGGACCGGGAAGGTGCGAGCGCGGCGGCGTACCGAAGTGCAGGTCACCATCGACTGGGCGTCTCTGGTCGGGCTCCGCGAAAACCCCGGCGAGCTCGCCGGCTACGGGCCGGTCGCCGCCCAGTACGTCCGCGACATGCTCGCCCAGGACGGGACCACCCTGCGACGGCTGGTCTACGAGCCGATCACCGGAGTCCTGCTCGACTACGGCAAGACGTGTTACAAGCCCGGCGCGCACCTGCACGGGTTAGTCGCCGCCCGCGACGTCACCTGTCGCTACCCCGGCTGCTGCCGTAATGCGGTCTACTGCCATGACGAACACTGCATCCCCTTCGACGCAGGCGGTACGACCTCGTGCGCGAACTGCGGGCTGATGTGTCCCAAACACCACAACCGCAAGACGCACCTGGGTTACCGCTACCGGCGGGTCGATCCGGTCACCGGCG
>JAVEEE010000315.1 GCA_030840615.1 Frankiaceae bacterium
GTGGATGAGCCCGTCCTCGTCCTGGACGGCCCGGTCGCCGGTGAAGAGCCAATCGCCGCGGAAGCGCTCGGCGGTCTGGTCGGGGCTACGGAAGTACTCGCGCATCTGACCCGGCGCACGCATGAGGAGGTCGCCCTCGATGCCGACGGCCACGGCGTTGAGGTCGGCATCGACCACGCGGATCTCGGTGGGGGGCAGGGGCCGGCCGATCGAGGACGGGTGGCGCTCCATGTCGGGGCCGTGGTTCAGCGTCTGGCCGGTGCCGCTCTCGTTGAGCCCGTACCAGTTTGCGACCTGTGTCGTCGGCCACCGCTGGCGCATGCGCCTGTACAACCCCTCGGTGAGAGCCGATCCGCTCATGATCATGAGCTCTGGAGCCGGCCCGGGGCGACGCTTCGGCAGGTCGCACATCATCGCGAAGAACGCAGGTACGCCGTTGTAGACCGTGGTGCCGTGGCGGGCCATGCGTTCCTCCGAGGCGGCGGCATCGAAGCGGCGGCCCTCGAAGACGAGCTGGCAGCCGGAGAAGACGGTGGGATAGATGTTCTCGATCAGGCTCGCGGCGGTATAGAGCGGGACCGGCGACTGGAGCACGTCGCGGTCACTGAGCGCCTTCCCCGCACGCGGGACCGCGTAGGTGCAGTGCGAGACGCGCTCGGCGTACTGGCAAACCGCGGCCTGGCTCCAGATCGGCCCCTTGGGGGTCCCGGTCGACCCGGAGGTGAACGCGATCATCGCGTCGTCGGCGGGCGCGGCTACGCGCGAGGGGCTCAGAGCCCCGTCAGTATCGCCGCTCGCCCACGGCGTGGGGGCTCCCGCGATGAGCCTGCCCTCGATCGGCAGCACGAGCGCGTCCCAGTCGGGCGCCGGAGGGGATCCGTCGAGGCCCAGCTCCGCGAAGCCCTCGGGGCCCAGCCGCTCCGCGAGCTGAGGCCCGATGACAAGCACGCGCGGCTCGGCCAGGTCGAAGAGGCGCTGCAGCTCGGGTACGGCGTACCGGTCGTCCAGTCCCATCGAGATGGCGCCAACCTCGAACACCGACTGGAGCGTCGACACATAGGTCATCGCCTCGTCGTTCGTGAACCAGAGTGCGACGCGCTCGCCGCGCAGGCTGCCGAACGAGGCCGTGAGGAGGTCGGCGATGGACAGTGCGCGAGTCCACCACCCGGCGAAGGTCATGTCGCCCTGCGCGCTGTGGACGGCGAGCGAGTCCGGCGTCTCCTCGACCCGCCGCTCGAAGAGCTCAGGCAGGGTCATCGTGCTGACCTCGCCGAACGTCGTGTCTGCAGTTCTCATGTGTCTCCTGGGAGCACGACGGCCTTCGAGGGCTCCCAGCGCACCCGGCGCGTCGCTCCGACCGACAGTTCGGACGCGTGATCGGGCCCGACCATCAGGGTGCAGGGCTCCGAGGTGGCGAACGTCCCGCGGCAGCGGACGCTCTCGCCGAGGAAGGAGATCTCCTCGACCGAGATGGCGATGCCGTCTCCGTCGGCGTCGTTCGCCTCGGCCATGAGGTTCTCCGGCCGGATGACAACGACGACCTGCGAGCCGGCCGGGAGGGGCTCGCTGCAGGTCCCGCCGACAACCTGGCCGTTCCGGAGCTTGACCACCGCCTCGCCTCCCTTGCACGACGCCACCTCGCCCTTGAGGGCGTTCGACTCGCCGAGGAAGCGCGCCACGAAGAGGCTCCGCGGGGACTGGTAGATCTCCTGCGGCGTCCCAACCTGGGCCACGCGGCCCTCGGTCATGAGGATCACGCGGTCGCTCAGCGACAGAGCCTCCTCCTGGTCGTGAGTCACGTATAGGATCGCGGTGCGAAGCGTCCGGTGGAAGCGCTTCAGCTCGTCCTGGAGGCTGCGGCGCAGGTTGCGGTCGAGTGCGCTGAGCGGCTCGTCCATCAGGAGCAGCGGCGGCTCGTAGGCCGTGGCACGGGCGAGCGCGACGCGCTGTTGCTGGCCGCCAGATAGCTGCGCCGGGTAGCGATGCCCGAACCCCTCGAGCTGCATTCGCTCGAGCGACTCGATCACGAGCTTCGAGATCTCCGCCTTCGGAAATCGCCGCCGCTTCAACGGGAAGGCGACGTTGTCGAACACCGTGAGGTGGGGGAAGAGCGCGTAGCTTTGGAACATCATCCCGATGTTGCGCCTCTGCGGTGGCACCCCGGTGACCGGCTGGCCGGCGATCTCGATCGTGCCGCCCGTGGGTTCCACCAGCCCAGCGACCATCATCAGCGTGGTCGTCTTGCCGGACCCGCTCGAGCCGAGCAGCGTGACGAACTCGCCGTCGGCGACCTCGAAGTCGAAGTCCGACACCACCGTGTCGTCGCCGTAGTCCTTGCGCAGCCCGCACACCACGAGGGCGGGCGGCTTGACGGCGTTGCCGTTCTCGCTCACACGCCCTCCGGAACGGACGCAGCCGCCGCCCGCAGTCGTCGCTGGCCGAACCGCACGGTGACCCACCAGAGCGCGGCGCCCGCGATGCCCAGGATGAGCAGCATCACCGAGACAGCCGCGACTGTCGGCTCGAGCGCGAGGCGGATGGTCTGGAAGAGCTTTACCGGCAGCGTCGGGTCCGTGTCCTGGCTGAGGAAGAGCGCGACGACCGGCTCGTCGAACGAGAGCACGAACGCGAGCACCGCTCCCGAGAGCACGCCGGGGAGGATCAGCGGAAGGGTCACGCGGCCGAAGGCGCTCAGCGGGCCGGCCCCGAGGCTGCGGGCGGCCCGCTCCAGCGACGGGTCCACGAGCTGGAGCGACGCGCGCACGTTCAAGAGGACGAAGGGGAGCCCGAGCGCGGCGTGCGCAATCGCGAGCGTCCAGATCGACCCCACGAGCCCCAGGTCGCTGCCGAGCGCGAAGCTCCCGAGCGCGAAGATGATGATCGGCACCACCATCGGCAGTACGAGCAGGCCGACGATCATGCCGCTGAAGCGCGGCCGCGCGCGGACGAGCGCGTAGGCGGCCGCCGTCCCGAACACGCTCGCGATGCCGGTTGCGATCAGGGCCACCTTCAGGCTTCTCATCGCCGCTTCGCCCCAGGTGGGGTCGTCCAGGACCTTCTCGAACCACTGCCACCCGCCCCACCCCGGCGGGAAGTCGAGGAACCCGGATTCGCTGAACGCGTACGGGATCACGATCAGCGCGGGGGCGATGGATATGAGGCCCACGATCGCGGCAACGACCCAGAGCAACTTTCTAGCCACGGGTCCGCTCCATGACGTGGCGTCCCTCGCTGTACCGGTAGAAGATCGCGAAGCCGAGGAGGGCGGCCACCAGCAGCACAGTCGCGAGTGCCGAGGCCAGGCCCCAGTTCAACGTCGTGGTCACCTGCTGCGCGATCAGCTGGCCAAGCATCGTGTCGCCGGCGCCCCCGAGGATCGCGGGCACGATGAAGTAGCCGAGCGTGATCACGAACACGATCGCGCATCCCGCCACGACTCCCGGAAGGGTCAGCGGGAAGTAGATGCGCGTCATCACGGTGAACGGCCCCGCTCCAAGCGTCTGCGCCGCCTGCGAGAGGCGCTGGTCGTACTGGCGCATGGCGCCGTAGATCGGCAGCACCATCAGAGGGAGCGAGTACTGGACCAGCCCGATGAGGACGCCGATCCGGTTGTGGACGAGTTGGGGCGGCTTGTCGCTGATCCCGGTCTCGCGGAGGGTCCAGCCGGAAAGGCCGTTCACGTCGAGCAGCACCAGCCAGCCGTACGTCCGCACCAGGAGGCTGATCAGGAACGGGCTGATGATCAGCGCCAGGAGGAACGCCCTGGCGCGCGGCGTCGTGGTCGCGGCCAGGTAGGCGTACGGATAGCCGAGCAGCAGCGTCACCGCGGTCGTCGTCAGCGCGATCACAACCGTGCGCGTGAGCACGCGCACGTACAGATCCTGGCCGAAGATGGCTGAGTACTGCTCGGATGCGCCCGCCCCCGTGGTGAGGCTGCGGACCAGCACCACGACCAGCGGGACGACGAACACGACCAGGACAAGGACCACGGCGGGCACGAGCAGCCAACCCGTCCCCCTCGGCACAAGGCGCGGCCAGATCGGCCGCGCCTTGTGCAGTGCCTGAACCCCGGACGTCATGTGTCAGGTGACGACCACCGAGTTGAACTTCTCCAGTATGGAGTCGTAGTTCTCGCCCCAGAACTCGTTGTCGATGTAGCCGGCCGCCTCGTCGACGTGGCCCGACGCCATGA
>JAVEEE010000316.1 GCA_030840615.1 Frankiaceae bacterium
CGGGGTGGTCAACTGGCTGCTGCAACCGTTCGGCGCGACCGGGCCGGGCTACGGACTGACTGCTGTCATCCTCACGCTCGCCTACCTCTGGTTGCCCTACATGGTGCTGCCGGTGTTTGCGGGGCTCGAGCGGATCCCGGACACGTTGCTCGAGGCATCGGCTGATGCGGGCGCGCGGTCAGGCCGGACCTTCCGATCGGTCGTGCTGCCGCTGCTCTTTCCCGCGCTGGTGGCTGGTTCGATCTTCACGTTCTCGCTGTCGCTGGGGGACTACATCACAGTCAACGTCGTCGGCGGGACGAGCCAGCTGGCGGCGAACGTCATCTACGACAACATCACGACCGGGGGCAACCTGCCGTTCGCGGCAGCGGCGGCGTTCTTCCCGGTGCTGGTGATGGTCGGCTACCTGACCGCCGTCCGCCGCACCGGTGCCTTGGACAACCTGTGAGCCAGACCGCCGGACTGTCGACACGGGGTCGGCGCGGCCTGGGGGCCGTGATGATCGCCGGGCTCGTGATCGTCTACGTGCCGTTGACGGTGGTTGTCATCAACTCTTTCAACAAGTCACGCACGTTCGGCTGGCCCCCGTCAGGCTTCACGACCGCGTGGTGGTCGCGCGCCTGGCACAGCCAGGGTGCCCGGTCTGCGCTGCTCACGAGTGTCGAGGCCGGGCTCGGTGCAACCGCCGTCGCGATGGTGCTGGGCACCATGGCGGCTTTCGCGGTCTCGCGCTATCGCTTCTTCGGGCGTGACACGGTCTCGTTCCTGGTGCTGCTCCCGATCGCGTTGCCCGGCATAGTCACCGGCATCGCTCTCAACAACGCGTTCCGGGTGATCGGAATACCGTTCGGGCTGCTCACGATCATCATCGGCCACGCGACGTTCTGCATCGTGCTCGTCTACAACAACGCGCTCGCCCGGCTCCGCCGTCTCGGCGGCTCGCTGGAAGAGGCGTCGATGGACCTCGGGGCGGGGGTGTGGCAGACGTTCCGCCATGTCACGTTCCCACTGCTACGGTCGGCGCTGGTCGCCGGGAGCCTGCTGGCGTTTGCGTTGTCGTTCGACGAGATCATCGTGACGACGTTCACGGCCGCGCCCGGCGTGCAGACCCTTCCGCTATGGATCTTCGCCAACCTGTTCCGGCCCAACCAGGCTCCGGTGGTCAACGTGGTCGCCGCGGCGCTCATCGTGCTGTCGATCGTGCCGGTGTGGCTGGCGCAGCGGGTGTCCGGTGACAGCGGCGGCGGCCGCTTCTGAGGCTGCGCGCACGCGGCGAGCCTATGCACGTGGCGGTTGTCCGGTCTCCTGCATTTCGCGCTCCTGCACCTCGCGGGCCCAGCCGGCGTGCTCACGTTCGGCGTAGGTGCGGTCGACCCGCCCGGTGCGGAGGGCGGTGCGGGCCTCCGGGTGGCGAAGCGCGAGCCATATGTGTCCCAGGAGAAGGAAGAACAGGCCGAACGTGAACAGGTCGTGGGTGATGGTGGCGCCCTGGCGAAGGCGGAGCGGCAGGTCGATGCGCACCGGTGCGATCAGCAGCAGTCCGGTGCCGAAGAGCACGAGAGCCGCACCGGCGATCACCGACGAAGCCAGCTTCTGCCCACCGTTGAACTTCCCGACCGGCAGGTCGGCGCGCCTTCGGTCGCGGCGGCGTAGCCATTGCCTGTCGGTCGTCGTCATGCGGTTGAGCACGCTGACGTCGGCGCGCAGGGCCGGGGAGACGAACAGCCCGACAAGCATCGGCAGCGGTAGCAGCAGACCGGCCACGATGTGCGTGCCCTCGACGAGGGGCCGGCGGGAGAACAGCAGCGCAAGGGGCTCGTAGTAGAGCGTCGCGCCGGTGATCGCGAGTACGCCGACGAGCAGGGCGGTCGTGCGGTGCACCCACGTCTCCGTCCGGGTGAACCGCGGCAGCGTGTCGCCTCGCGTCCGCATCAGGTGGTGGGCGCGTCGGCGCGGCCGTTGGACTTGCCGACCCAGGCTTCCTGGTCGTAGCCGAGACGTTCCCAGTAGCCAGGGATCAGCCGACTGGTCACCCGGATCTCGGAGAGCCACTTGCACGACTTGTAGCCATACATCGGTGCCACCAGCAGCCGCGCCGGGCCGCCGTGGTCGCGCCCGATCGGCTTGCCTTCCAGCGTGTCGACGACAAGGACGTCCGGCCGGCGAGCCTCCGCCATCGTCAACGACTCCGTGTAGGCGCCGTCGTAGGAGATGAACTGGACCGCCGTCTGGTCGCTGTCCGTGCTGGCGCGATCGAGGAGGGCGGAGAGCTTGACGCCTTCCCAGTGCACATCGGGCACCCGCCAACCGGTGACGCACTGGAAGTCCGACGTGAGAGCGGTGCGCGGCATCGCCTTGAGGTCGTCGACGGTGAGGACCAGCTCCCGTCCGACGTTGCCCGTGACCGCCAGGCGGTAGACGGCCGGCGGCTTGTAGGGGAAGCCGCTGGTCACCGTGTAGTAGCGGAACCCCGAACCCGGGATCAGAGCGGACAAACCGGTGGGGTCGTGTTTGGACAGCGCACCGGCCAGGCGCCCACTCACTCCCGACAGCCACGGCCCGGCCGCTACACCGGCGGCGCCCAGGCCGAGCAGGCCGAGGACGACCCGGCGGCCGACGGGCGTGCCCGCGGGCGGTTCGTGCTCGACGGGGTCGGTCAGGAGGTGCCTCCGAATGACTGGGCGGACCTACCCAGTATTCGCCCTACCCGGGCTGATCGGTTCAGCCTGTTGGGAATCCGGCGGGCGAATCTTTCCGAACCGGCGCTGTGGGACGCTGCTCAGCTCTTAGGTGGTCACCAGCCGCGCAGGTCCACCGGCAGCTCGTCGACGACTTCGTCACCGTCGACGACCCACATCCGCTCGTGCAACGCGATCGTCGGGTCGATGTGCGCCGGCAACACCCGCACCCGGTCGCCGAGGCGCACCGAGTCGAAATCGTCCGGTTGCCAGACGACGTGCTCGTCGGCGCAGAACCACACGACACCACCCGGCACTGTCGGGTTGCCGTGGTCCATGCCCAAGGACTTCAGCCCGACGTCGGCGACCGCCCATCCGGGGATGCCGTCAGCCGGCGGCGTCCGCGAGATGACCGTGCCGAGCACGAACAGCGCCTGCTCGAACGGCAGGTCCCCCAGAGCCCCGTACGCCGTGTCCATCAGCACGTAGGACCCCGCCTGGACCTCGTTTGCCCAGCTGTTGACGGCATAGGTGCCGGTGCCTGCTGCCGATACGACCTCACCGCCCACGTCCGCGTGTGCGGCCAGCAACCGGGTCATGCATTCTTCCGTCTGCTTGCGCCGGTCCTCGACGTCCGGCACGAGCATCACGTGGCCCTCGTAACCCATGACGCCGCGCACCTCGAGACCGAGGGACCGCGCCAGGTCGGCCAGCCGACCCGCGTCGCCCGGCGAGCAGCCGCACCGCGGCAGCCCCACGTTGACGTCGACAACGACCTCCCGTACGCCGCCGTCGGCCGCGGCCCGCGCCGTCGCCTCGCTGTCGATGGCCGCTGTCACCCGAGCGCCGGACTCGACGACCCGTCCGAGTCGACGCGCGTCCAGCACCTCGTTGGCCAGCAACAGATCCGCGCCGAGGCCGGCCGCCGCCATCCCTTCCACCTCGCGAATCGTCGCGCATGTGAACGACGCGTGTCCCGACTCGGACTGCAGTCGTGCCAATGCCGTGCACTTGTGTGCCTTCACATGTGGCCGCAGTCGCGGGCCGGGCAGCGCCGCCGACATCGTCGCGAGGTTGCGTTGCATGGCAGCGCGCTCGATGAGCAACGCCGGGGTCTGAAGGTCGCGCGTCGTCGTCACGGGCCCAGCACCGTTTCCAGATAGTCGTTGGCGAACACCCGATCGGGGTCGACCGTGTCGCGCACCGCGAGGAAGTCGTCGAAGCGCGGATAGGCCGGACGCAGGTCATCGCTGGTGCGCCAGTGCATCTTGCCCCAGTGCGGCCGGCCGTCCAGAGCGCGCATCTCGGCCTCGACGGCACGGAAGTAGGGCTCGAAGGGCTCGCCCCGGTAGCGGTGGATGGCGACGTACGCCGAATCCCGCCCGTACGCCGTTGACAGCGGGATGTCGTCCGGCGCGGCGACCCGCACCTCGATCGGGAACGACACGAGCAGGTTGTCGCGTTCGACGACGCGTTGGACTGCGCGGACCGCATCACGGATTGCGGCGCGCGGAACGGCGTACTCCATCTCAACGAAACGCACCCGACGGGGCGAGGTGAACACCTCGTGCGACGGTGCCGAGAACCGGCGGGCGCCGAGCATCTTGGCCGCCGACTTGTTCAGCCGCGGCACCAGAGCCGGCCTTCGCCTCCCGACCGCGCAGACGAGGTTGAACAGCGTGTTGGCGAAGAACTCGTCGTCCAGCCATTCCTTCCAGCGTTTCAGTGGCCGGGCCGGTTCCCCGGGCGCCAACCTGTTGTTGCGCTTGGTCAGCGCGACGTCGGTGTGCGGGAACCAGTAGAACTCGAAGTGCTCGTTGCCGTCGGCGAGGTCGTCGAGCCCTTCCATCACCTCTTCCAACGGCATCGGCCGCTCATCGGCCTCGAGGAGGAAGGCGGGCTCGCACTGCAGGGTGACCGCTGTCACGACCCCGAGTGCCCCGAGCCCGACCCGGGCGGCGGAGAAAAGCTCCGGACGTTCGGTCGCAGAGCACGTCACGATCGAACCGTCGCCGACGACGAGCTCGAGCCCGCGGATCTGGGTGGCCAGTCCGCCGAGTCGCGAGCCGGTGCCGTGCGTCCCGGTCGAGGTGGCGCCGCTGATCGTCTGCCGGTCGATGTCGCCCAGGTTGCTCATGGCGAGTCCGAGCTCGGCCAGGATCCGGTTGAGCTCGTGGAGGGGAGTGCCGGCCTGCACGGTCACGAGACCGCTGGCCAGGTCGGAGACGACCGCGCCGGTGAGCCGGTCGAGGTGGAGCAAAGTGCCGTCGGTCGCTGCGGCGGCCGTGAACGAATGACCGGCGCCGACGGCCTTGACGTGGCGACCCTCGTCCCGCGCCCGCTTGACCGTCAGCGCGACCTCTTCCGCGCTGCGCGGATGCTCGACGGCGTGCGGATGCGCCTGCTGGTTGCCGGCCCAGTTCTTCCATGACGCCCCCACGGGCGTCACCCTCTCACCAAGGCTGTGACGTGAAAACCTTCTCGAGCACGGACAGGCCGTCGTCGAGGAGGTCGTCGCCGATGACGAGCGGCGGCAGGAAGCGCAAGACGTTGCCGTAGGAGCCGGCCGTGAGCACGAGCAACCCCTCCGTGTGGCAGGCCGACGCGATGGTCGCCGTACGAGCAGCGTCCGGCGCCCCGGTCGGGTCGATGATCTCGATGGCCACCATGGCCCCGCGGCCGCGGACGTCACCAACAGCCGGGTAGGACGCCTGGAGGGCGCGCAGTCGCGGCAGCATCGTCGCGCCGATCTGTTTCGCGCGCTCGATCAGCCCGTCCGACTCGATCGTGTCGATGACCGCGAGGGCCGCCGCGCACGCCAGCGGGTTGCCGCCGAATGTGCCGCCGAGGCCGCCCGGGTGGACGCTGTCGATGACCGTCGCTCGTGCGGTGACACCACCGATGGGCAGGCCCCCGCCGAGTCCCTTGGCGGTGGCGACGATGTCGGGTACGACGCCTTCGTGCTCGCATGCGAACCAGGCACCGGTGCGGCCGAAGCCGGTCTGCACCTCGTCGGCGACGAGCAGGATGCCGTGATCGGAGCACCAGGCCGCGAGTCCCTGCAGCCAGCCGGGCGCGGGGACGATGAAACCGCCCTCGCCCGCGATCGGTTCCACCACGACGCACGCGATGTTGGAGGCACCGACGGTTTTCTCCAACATCGACAGCGTCGCCGGCAGATCGCCGGTACCGCGGTAGGGATAGGAGTAGGGCGCGCGGTAGACCTCGGGTGCGAACGGTCCGAAGCCCTGCTTGTAGGGCATGACCTTGCCGGTCAGCGTCATGCCGAGCAGCGTGCGCCCGTGAAATCCGTGGTCGAACGCGACGACTGCTGATCGACCGGTGGAGTAGCGCGCGACCTTGACCGCGTTCTCGACGGCTTCCGCGCCCGAGTTGACGAGGAACGATCGCTTCTCGTGATCACCCGGCGTCAGGCGGTTGAGCGCTTCGCACACCGCGACGTAGCTCTCGTAAGGCGTCACCTGGAAACAGGTGTGCGTGAACGCCGACAGCTGGTCCGAGACTGCCTCGACGACGCGAGGTGCGGAGGAACCCACGGTCGTGACCGCGATGCCCGCCGCGAAGTCCACGAAGCGGTTGCCGTCGACGTCCTCGACGATGCCGCCCTGCGCACGGGCGGCGAAGACCGGCAGTGTGGCCCCGACACCGGTCGGCAGCGCCGCGTGTCGCCTCGCCATGAGCTCTCGGGAGCGCGGGCCCGGCACTTCCGTGACGAGCCGGCGCTGCTGCGGAACGACGCGTTCGTCCATGGTTCGTCAACGTATCCCGTCGGTCTACCGAGGGAGACACACGAATCCGCATCGCGGAAGGGAGTCGGACGTCTATGGAGAAATAGGGGCACATGCGTCAACGCCGGCTGCTCGCCGCCGCCTGCCTCATCGCCGCCGGACTCGGCTCCGCCACCACGATGGCGGGAGCGGAAGGCCCGGTGCCGCCGTTGCCCCCCAGCGGCGCGACCCCACACCTCGTGCCCGTGGACGTCCACACGTCGGCCTACCCGGTCTACGACGCGCGCGGGCACCGTTCCGGCTCGGCGAGGTGGCGGATCTCCCCGGCAGGCGGCAACTGTTGCGAGACCTACGTGAGTGCCACCCGCAACGGCCGGATCATCGAGTCCGGCGGCACCTACCCCTGGTACACGACCGACCAGGGCAGGCACTGGTACGAGGTGAAGTTCGACATCCCGGACCAGAACGACAACGGCCCGGCCATAGCCGGTGGCGAGGGTGCCGCAGTCACCGGTCCGGGTGGCGACGTCTACGGCGTGACCTGGGATGCCTACAGCGGTGATCATCTGCAGGCCTACCGCTACACCGCGCAGAGCAACTCGTGGCAGGCGTCTGAAGTGGTGATGAAGTCACCGTTCTACGACCGTCCCTGGCTCACCTACGCCAAGGGCCCGTTCACCCTCGACGGCACGAGGACCAGCCACCTGCTCGACTCCACCGGGGGTGGGCTGACCAAGGACATCGACACGCTCAGCCGGGACGGCCTCGACTACGGCGACCCGTCGTTCTTCTACTACGACGAGACACGGGCACCCACCGGCTCGCTACGCATCCCCGTCGTCCGCAACCCGGACGCAGACTGGTGGCAGCCGCACCCGGGCACGCGCACACTGCCGCTCAACGCCGGTGGTGTGCTGCGGTTCGGCGACTCCGAGGACATCACCGGCAAGTCGGCATGCCCGGTCGCCCGGTTGGTGCCCGCGACCTCGACCTGGCAGTGCGTGCGGTCGAGGCACAAGTTCCGCGGTGTGGTCCGGCAGGACTCGCGTGGCTACCTCACCGAGGTCTATCCGGCCGCGGGCAACACCTCGCTCGTACTGGCCACGTCGCGCGATGGCGGCGTGCACTGGAAGCAGACGACGTTGACGCCCCCGCCTGGCTCCGGTGTGAAGCTCGAGACGGCGTCCTTGTTCAACGTGATCGCCAACGGTCGGCTCGGACAGGCGGTGGTGTCGGCCCGCTTCGACGACGCCAAGGGCTACGGGCAGGACATGGTCTTCCGCGCCGACATCAGCAGAGCGCGACCGCGGCTGATGAAGACCTACCTGGTCGG
>JAVEEE010000331.1 GCA_030840615.1 Frankiaceae bacterium
TTGCGCGTAGACCGGGATGCCGGCCGCGGACAGCGCGTCGAGGTCGCGGCGCGCGGTGCGTTCCGACACCTCGAGCTCGGCGGCGAGCTCTGCTGCCGTGACCCGCGTGCGCGCCTGCAGCAGCAACAGCGTCGCCACCAACCGGTCAGCCCGCATGTCTCCCAGTATTCGCTAAAAGAGGTCAAGAGGTGGCCTGTTTTGCTGGCAATGTCACCCGCAGCAGCCGCAGATCGAAGGAGCCTCAATGCCCGGAATGCCAGCGCCACCGTGGTTGCAGCCGTGGCAGCCCGCCGGCGAGCGATGACTTCGACCCGGCCGCGACGTCAGAAGAACGGACCAGTTGATGCGAAGGGAACCACTATGTCCGTGACGGACGCCGAGACACCGGACCCGCGCCGCTGGAAGGCGCTGGCCGTGCTCGGTCTCATCCAGTTCATGCTCATCCTCGACGTCACTGTTGTGAACGTCGCGCTGCCGCGCATCCAGGACGACCTCGGTTTCTCCCAAGCGGGGCTCGCCTGGGTGGTCAACGGCTACGTGCTGATGGCGGGCGGCCTGCTGCTGCTCGGGGGTCGCATGGCGGACATCCTGGGTCGACGCCGGCTGTTCCTGCTCGGTGTCGGCCTCTTCGCGATCGCGTCGGCGACGTGCGGCGCGGCCGTCGACCCGGGGATGCTCGTCGCCTCGCGGTTCCTGCAGGGGGCCGGGGAGGCGCTGGCGGCTCCCGCGTCGCTCGGGCTGATCGCGCTGCTGTTCCCGGACCCGCGGGAGCGGATGAAGGCGCTCGGCATGTGGGGTGGCATCGCCGGCCTGGGTGGCACATCCGGCACGGTGATCTCCGGCGTACTCGTCAACTACGCGTCGTGGCGATGGATCTTCTTCGTCAACCTTCCCGTCGCGTTGTTCGCCCTGCTGGTCGTGCCGCGGCTTGTCTCGGAGAGCCGGATGGTGCGTGAGCACGCGCGTCCGGACTACGCCGGCGCCATCACCGGCACCGGGGGTCTCATCGCTGTCGTCGATGGGCTCCTCGAGGCGGCGTCTCATCCGTGGGGGAGCTGGCAGGTGTTGCTGCCGCTGCTCGGCGGTGTCGCGCTGCTGCTGCTGATGGTCTACGTCGAGTCGCAGTCGCGGTCGCCGCTCATCCCGCTGGAGTTCTTCGCCAACCGGACCCGCGTCGTGACCAACTTCGTGACGCTGTTCTTCTCGTCGTCGTTCTTCAGCTACTTCTTCCTGCTCACGTTGTTCGAGCAGCAGATCCTCGGATGGTCGCCGGTGCGTGGCGGGTTGTCCTACCTCCCGTTCGGCCTGTCGATCGGCGCCGGCATCGGGTTCGGCACAGCGATGATGCCCAAGGTCGGGGTGAAGCCGCTGCTGGCAGGTGGGTTCTTCGGCTGCGCGGCGGGGCTGTTCCTGACCAGCGGCATCGATGTTCACTCGACCTACGCGGCCCACGTGCTCCCCGGCATGATCGTGCTCGGCTTCTTCTCGGGCATCAGCTTCCCCGCGATCGGCAACGCCGCGTTGCACGAGGTGACCGGGCAGGACTCGTCGCTCGCGTCCGGCGTACAGAGCGCGTTTCAACAGGTCGGCGGCGCCATCGGGCTGTCGTGCCTCGTCACTTTCGCGTTGCGGCACGCCAACGGACAGATCGGCGACGGCGTCAGCCGTGCGGTGGCGTCGACGAGCGGCTACGCCGTTGCGTGGCGCATCGGCGCAGTGCTGCTGGTGATCGGTGGCCTGCTGGTGGTGTTCCTGCTCGAACACGTCATCGCGACACCGCGTAGTCCGGAGGCGGAGGCCATCGAGGACGAACCCGTCGTCCCGGTGCCAGGTTGAGTGCCGCGCCCGCCGCTCTCAACCGTTGGGCCGGCCGAGCGGGATGGCGGGGAACTCGTAGTCCGGCCGTGGCAGCGGGGGATGGTCCTCGGCCGGCTTGCGTGCCATCACGGTGTCGAGGACCGGTGCGAGCCGGGTGGCCTTCTCCCGCTGGGCCTTCTCGTCACGTTCCTTGAACTCCGGCATGACCTCGCGGCCGAACAGCTCGAGTGACTCCATGATGTGCTCGTGGCGGTTCTTGCCGGCCTGGCTCACGAACACGACCTGGTCGACGCCGACCTCCTCGAACCGGCGAAGGTACTCGCGGATCTGCGCCGGCGTACCGATGGCGCCGCGCAACCCCGACCGTCCTTGCTCGACCACCTTGGCGCCGAGTCGGTTGGAGTTGTTGGCGGCGGCGAACACGGCTTCGGGTGAGAAGCCCTGGTCGTCGCGTTGGCGGACGTACTCCGCCCACACGTCTGTCTGCGCGGGCGCGTGCCGGCCGAAGACGTAGTAGTGCGCGAGGGAGTAGCCGAAGAAGTTGCCGCCCTCGACACCGCGCGCGAGCGCCTCCTCCTCCGTCGGCGCGCACATGAAGGTGGTGACCGCCGCGACGTTGGGGTTGACCGCGTCACCGATCGGCACGCACTCGTCCTCGAGCGTCTTGTAGTAGTCGCCGACCCAGTGCGTCGCCTCCTCCGGGTTGATGAAGGCAAACGTGAGTGCCCCGATGCCCTTCTGCGCCGCGAGGTGGATCGTCTCGCGCCGGCTGCACGCGACCCAAACTGGTGGATGCGGCTTCTGCAACGGCTTGGGTACGACGTTGCGCGGTGGCATCGTCACGTAGTTGCCGGTGTGACCGGTGAACGGTGCCTCGGTCATGCAACGCAGGACGACGCGCAGCCCCTCCTCCCACATCGCGCGCTTCTCGCTCGGCTCGATGCCGAAGCCGCCGAGCTCGGCTTCGCTCGACGCCTCACCGGTGCCGAACTCGACCCGGCCGTCGGAGACGAGGTCGAGGGTGGCGATCCGTTCGGCGATGCGGGCCGGATGGTTGAACGGCGGTGGGGTTTGCACGATGCCGTGTCCGAGGCGGATGTTCTTGGTCCGCTGCGAGACGGCCGCGAGGAACACTTCAGGCGCCGAGGAGTGGCTGTACTCCTCCAGGAAGTGGTGCTCGACCTCCCAGACGTAGTCGATGCCCAGCGTGTCGGCGTACTCGATCTGTTCCAGCGCGTTCTTCAGCAGCTGGTGTTCGGAGTCGTCGTCCCAGGGCCGCGGCAGCTGATGCTCGTAGAAGATGCCGAACTTCATGCCGTCGTGCTCCGCGCGCCAGGGGGCAGAGTCACACCGATGCGGTCGACCTCCTCGAACAAGTCCCGCCCGTCCGACCGGGTGTCGAGGGCGTCGGCCAGCAACGCGTCGAAGATGGCGCGGTTGCGCAGGTCGCCGAGACCGAGCGACTCGGACAGGCACGCGTCCCAGATGGTGCCGATCACCTCGTGGCCGTCGAGGCGCCGGCCGGACGCCCCGATGAAGTTGCGCGCGTGCATCTCGGACAGCGCGGTGCGGAGGTAGTCGACGTGTGGTGATTCGTCCTGCCGGATGTATGACACCAGCCGGGCAGCGGCACCCTCGCCTGCGACGAGATCCGGGTCGGACAGCAGCGCCTCTGCCCACGCGAACGCGTGGAACGCGCGGATCTCGATGAACAGCACGCGGGTCATGAACGCGATAAGCGTCTCGAAGTCCGGGTCGATGTCGTCGAAGCGTCGTACGCCCATCGACACCGGCATCGGGATGCTGGCCGCGGCGTCGTCGATGAGCGCGCGCAGCTTCTTTTCGGCCGGTCCGTCGAGCGGATCGTCGAACGCGATGTCGCGGACGGCGTACCACATGCGATCGTGGCCGGCCTGCGCATCCCAGCCCGACTCGTCCCGCGCGTGCGCCTCGAGGAGTCCGGTCGCGAGGTGCGCAGTCGCGCTGCTCTTGACGTCGTCGGCGAAGTGTCGCTGCACGTCTCCGCGAGGTGCCAGCTCGCGGATGGCGCCGCCGTAACCCTCGACGGTGCCGATCCGCGTGAGCAGCCCGATGACCGGCTCGCGGACACCTTGACCGAGGAGGAACCGTCCCTGCTCGAGCGACGGGTAGTGCGGTGGGAAGGCGTCGAGCGGCGCGCCGAGCACCTCGGTGCCGGTGACCTCGCGGTGCTGGTGCTGCCAGGCGTCGATGGCGTCGCGGCGGAAGCGGGTGCGGGGAGAGACGTATTCGTCGCCGACGAAGCCGCCGTGGCAGACGACGTCGCGGACCACCAGTGGCTCCTCGACCGGGTGGTCGGCGAGGATCTCCGCCGCGGTCCAGTCCAGCTGCAGGCTGCTCATCCGGATACCGAACCACGTTCGGTCCGGTCCCGAAAGGCCGGTGGCGGCTTTCCGCTGTCCCCTCCCTGCCCCTCCCGCTGCCCCCGCCCACCGCCCCCACCCACCGCCCCCACCCACCGCCGAGCAAGGATCATGGACTATCGAGCAGACTCGCCGGGCGTGTCGGTCGACGCGCCCATGATCGTTTCTGAGTAGTGCCGGACGACGGGAGTAGTGACCGTGAGCCTTGCCCGCAGACCCGGGGTCCTGAGCAGCCTGGCGCTGGCCGCGTCCGGCGTGGCGATCGCCGCCGATCCCAAGGGGGTCGGGGTCGCGCTTCACCTGCAGCCGACGTCAGCGCGCGGCCTCGCCGAGACCAGGGTGGGCCTCGGCGGGACCTTCGCCGGTCTCGGGCTCTGGGCCTTGGCCCGGCGGAGCAGCGATGCCTACACCGCGGTCGGGATGACCTGGCTCGGC
>JAVEEE010000333.1 GCA_030840615.1 Frankiaceae bacterium
TGTGGGTCGAGCTCGTCTCGGTCAAGGGCACCAGCTCCGCGACGTTCGTCGTGGGCTACAGCAACGGCAAGAAGTCCCGCACCGTCCAGTACTCACACGTCGCGGCACCGACGAGCAGCCTGGGTACGACGTTCGGCGGCGTGTTCGCGCTGCTGAGCGTTCAGGACGGCACCGCCACCGTGCAGCTCGGTGACGGCACCCCGTTCGACCTGGCTCCGGGCTTCGGCAACAGGCACTTCGTCGGCTGACAGCAACCCCCCGAAGGCCCCGTTCCGCTGCTGCGGATGCGGGGCCTTCGCGTGTCCGGCGCCGATGCCGGCGGGCCCCGACCGGCACAATGAATGCATGCTGCGTTGGCTGACTGCGGGTGAGTCGCACGGGCCGGCGCTGGTCGCCGTCCTGGAGGGGCTGCCGGCCGGAGTGCAGATCACCACGGTGCAGCTGGCCGCCGAGCTCGCTCGCCGGCGGGCCGGGCACGGCCGCGGCGCGCGCATGTCGTTCGAGGCCGACGAGGTGGAGTTCCTCGGTGGCGTGCGGCACGGCGTCACGATGGGGGCACCGATCGCCATCCGCGTGGGCAACAGCGAGTGGCCCAAGTGGGACGTCGTGATGTCCGCCGACCCGGTGGACGCCACCGTGCTGCAGGGTCTCGGCCGGGCGGCTCCACTCACCCGCCCCCGACCGGGTCACGCGGATCTCGTCGGGATGCAGAAGTACGGGTTCGACGACGCCCGCCCGGTGCTGGAGCGGGCCAGTGCGCGCGAGACCGCCGCTCGTGTCGCGTTGGGAGCTGTGGCCAAGGCGTTTCTCGAGCAGGTGGCCGGTGTCCGGCTGCTGAGCCACGTCGTCGCGATCGGGCAGGCCGAGACTCCGGCCGGCATCGTCCCCGGCCCGGACGACCAGGCAGCCGTGGACGCCGACCCTGTCCGCGCCGCCGATTCCACCGCGAGTGCGGCCATGGTGGCCGAGATCGACGCGGCGCACGCCGACGGTGACACCCTCGGCGGAGTCGTCGAGGTCGTGGCGCACGGGCTGCCCCCCGGTCTCGGGAGTCACGTCCACTGGGACCGCCGGCTCGACGCGCGGCTCGCCGGCGCACTCATGGGGGTGCAGGCCATCAAGGGCGTCGAAGTGGGTGACGGCTTCGCGACCGCGCGCCGCCGGGGGAGCGAGGCGCATGACGAGATCGAGGCGACCGACAACGGACTGCGTCGGCGTACGGGGCGATCGGGCGGCACCGAAGGCGGCATGAGCACCGGTGAGGTGCTGCGCGTGCGCGCCGCGATGAAGCCCATCTCGACGGTGCCGCGTGCCCTCGACACCGTCGACGTCTCAACGGGCGAGGCCGCCAAGGCCATCAACCAGCGGTCGGACGTGTGCGCCGTCCCGGCTGCCGGAGTCGTCGCGGAAGCCATGGTGGCACTCGTTCTGGCTGACGCGATGCTGGAGAAGTTCGGCGGCGACTCCGTCCCGGAGACCAGTCGCAACCTGCGCGGCTACCTCGACAACCTGGCCGTGCGATGACCCCACTCGTCGTGCTCGTCGGGGCGCCCGGCTCCGGGAAGACCGCGGTCGGGCGGCTCGTTGCCCAGCGCTGCGGAGCGCGCTTTCGCGACACCGACGCCGACGTCGAGGCCGACACCGGCCGGCCGGTCTCGGACATCTTCGTCGAGGAAGGCGAGGAGACATTCCGCCGACTCGAGTCGGCAGCTGTCGCGGCCGCGCTCGAGGAGCACGAGGGTGTGCTCGCGCTCGGTGGCGGTGCCGTGCTCGACCCGGTGACCCGCGATCGGCTGCAAGGGCATCGGGTGGTTTTCCTCGACGTCGGCCTCGGCGACGCCGCGCAGCGGGTCGGTTTCGCGCAGAGCCGACCGTTGCTGGTTCTCAACCCGCGGGCCGAGCTCAAGCGGATGCTGGATGAGCGGCGGCCGGTCTACGAACAGGTTGCGACCGCAGCAGTCAGCACCGACGGCCGGACCGCCGACGAGGTGGCCGACGAGATCGTCGCGCTGCTGGAGCAGTCGCCGTGACCCCGGGCGACGCGGCTGATGTCACGACAATCCACGTCGGCGGCTCGAGCCCTTACGACGTGCAGGTCGGTCACCGCCTCGCGGCTGAGCTGCCGTCGCTCGTGGGCGACGCGGCGACAGTGGCCCTGGTCGTCTCAGGTCCGGTCGACGACGTCGCCGGCCGCCTCGAAGACGCACTGACCGCAACTGGCCGTCGGGTGGTCCGTGCCGACGTGCCGTCGGGGGAGCGGGGCAAGTCGCTCGAGACCCTCGCCTCGCTGTGGGATCTGTTCGGTCGTTCGGCGGTCACCCGCACCGATGCGATCGTCGCCGTCGGGGGCGGGGCGACCACCGATGTCGCCGGCTTCGCCGCGGCCACCTGGTTGCGCGGCGTGCGCGTCGTGCACGTGCCGACGACCTTGCTGGGGATGGTGGACGCGGCTGTCGGCGGAAAGACCGCCGTCAACACGTCGGCAGGAAAGAACCTCGTCGGTGCTTTCCACCCGCCGTCGGGGGTCCTCGTGGATCTCGACGTCCTCGCGTCGCTGCCCGTCGCCGAGTGGGTCAACGGTCTCGCCGAGGTGGTCAAGGCGGGCTTCGTCGCCGATCCGGCCATCCTCGATCTGCTCGAGGACGACCTCGATGCGGCGGGCGGGCCGGGCGGAGCGCACACCCGGGAGCTGGTCGAGCGCTCGATCCGCATGAAGGCCGACGTCGTTTCAGCCGACCTCCGCGAGTCCGGTCTGCGCGAGGTCCTGAACTACGGCCACACCCTGGGTCACGCGATCGAACAGGTCGAGGAGTTCCGCTGGCCGCACGGTCACGCGGTGAGCGTCGGGCTCGTCTTCGCTGCTGCTCTCGCCCGGCTCGACGGCCGGCTCGACCCGGCAACGACCGAGCGGCACCGCGCGGTGCTTGAGGCGCTGGGCTTGCCCACGACCTATCGGGCCGACGCCTGGCCGGAGCTGCTCGCCGCCATGC
>JAVEEE010000335.1 GCA_030840615.1 Frankiaceae bacterium
TGACCGCGACACCGGGTTGACGCAGTCGCGCATCGGCGTCCAGGGCCGGGTCGACTCGAGCGGCGCGTTGTTTCAGGTCATCGAGCGAGATGCGGGCCTCGCGGTCGGCGAGGTCCTCCCGCACACCGGCGATGATCTCGTCGAGCACGGACACGCGCAAAGCCTAACGAGCGACTGGCTTCCGCTTCCGGGCGGCCGTGCCGCACCGTTCACGGCGTCAACGTCGGGTCGTCTCCGCGGTCGAGTGACTCCCAGTCCGACTCTGCGCGCGGGGCGGCTCGCGAAGCCCCGGCCGGCGACTCGTAGCGCGCTCCGAGTGCAGGCCATTGTGCGCCGGCGACTGCCGTGAGAGCGCCGGCGGCGACGGCGAAAGCACCGCCCGCAATCGCCAGCACCGCCCAGCCACTGAGGCCGGCCGACACGCCGGCATGCTGAACGCCGAACGCACGATCGCGGAGGGCGGCAGTGACGTTGTCGGCCGATGTCGCGCCGATGCCGATCACGGCGCCGCCGACGACGACCAGCAACAGACCGACGAGCCGTCGCAACCACGACCGCACCGCGATGACGGCGCCGGCGAGGACGAGCAGCGCGACGCCGAGTGCAGGGAGTGCGGCAGCGACGTCGTGCCCGGTGACGGTCACCCGCACCCGCGCCCCGGTGGCGGCCGGGAGCACCGCATGCCCCCAGGTGCGTCCGGCGGCGATTAGCGTCAGCGCGCCGCCGATGACACAACCCGACAGAGCGACGAGCAGCCCGCGCCGCCCGGTCATCGCCCGGCGAGGCGGAGTGTCCCGGCAGCGGCTATCGCGCCGAGGACCGCGGCCGCCTTGCTGCGGCACTCAGCGTCCTCGAAGGCCGGGTCCGAGTCGGCGACGATGCCCGCGCCAGCCTGCACGAACGCGCGTCCGGCCCGGATCGCGACCGTGCGGATGGCGATCGCCGTGTCCATGTCGCCGCCGACGTCGAGGTAGCCCACGATCCCGCCGTAAAGGCCGCGCCGCGTCGGCTCGAGCTCTTCGATGATCTCCATGGCACGCACTTTCGGAGCGCCGGACAGGGTGCCGGCCGGGAAGCACGCGCACAGGACGTCGAGCGCGTCGAGGTCAGGTCGCACCTCGCCCACCACGGTCGACACGAGGTGCATGACATGCGAGTAGCGCTCCACCTTGAGCAGGTCGACGACCTCGACCGTGCCGGGCTCGCACACCCGCCCGAGGTCGTTGCGGCCGAGGTCGACGAGCATGACATGCTCGGCGCGCTCCTTGGGGTCGGCGAGCAGGTCGGCGGCCAGCTGCGCGTCGTCCTCGGGAGTCCCACCACGCGGCCGGGTGCCGGCGATGGGATGCATGAGCGCGCGCCGGCCGTCGACGCGGACGAGCACCTCGGGGGACGATCCGACCACGTCGAAGTCCTCGAAGCGCAGGAGGTACATGTACGGCGAGGGGTTCGAGGCACGCAGCACGCGATAGACGTCGAGTGGATCGGCCGTGACTTCCGTCTCGAACCGTTGCGACACCACGATCTGGAAGGCGTCGCCGGCGCGGATGTGTTCCTTCGCGGTCTCGACGGCGGACATGTAGTCAGCCCGGGAGGTCTGGCTGACGAACGACGGCTGCACGGAACGATCGACCGTTGCCACCGACGACTCGGCTGACTTGGCGAGATCCGCCTCCATCGCGTCGAGGCGCGCGACGGCATCGGCGTAGGCCCGCTCAGGCGCGTCGTCAGCGTGCGGCGTCAGCCGGCGGATGACGTTGGCGATGAGCAGGATCGAGCCGTCGGAATGGTCCAACACGGCAACGTCCGTCGCCAGCAGGAACTGCAGCTCGGGCATGCCCAGGTCGTCGGCCGCGATCGACGGCAACCGCTCCATCCGGCGGACAGCGTCGTAGCCGAGGTAACCGACCAGCCCGCCGGTCAGCGGCGGCATCTCGTCAGACGTGCGCGGTGTGTGCAGTCGCGCGACCGCGTCACGCAGCGCTTCGAGCGGGTCCTCCGGATGATCCTCCGGGCCGATGCCGGTCCACCGGGCCCGGCCGTTCCGCTCCGACAGCGTGGCGGCGGACCGGACGCCGACGAAGGAGTAGCGCGACCACACTCCGCCGTGCTCCGCCGACTCGAGCAGGAACGTGCCGGCGCGGCCGGCCGCGAGCTTGCGATAGGCGCTGACCGGGGTCTCGGCGTCGGCGAGCAGCCGCCGGGTGACCGGCACGACGCGGTCACGCTGCAGGGCGGCCCGAAAGCCCTCGAGGTCAGGAGCTGCGGTCATGGCGACGGGATGCCAACGGCGGCATCCAGCACGTCGGCGTCGAAACAGGTGCGGTCGCCGGTGTGGCAGGCTGCGCCGACCTGGTCGACCCGCACCAGCACGGTGTCGCCGTCGCAGTCGAGCGCGACCGACTTGACCCACTGCTGGTGGCCGCTCGTCTCACCCTTGACCCAGTACTCCTGGCGGCTGCGACTCCAGTAGGTGCAGCGACCGGTCGTGAGGGTCCGGTGCAGGGCTTCGTCGTCCATCCAGCCCACCATGAGCACCTCGCCGCTGTCCCACTGCTGGGCCACCGCGGGGACCAGGCCATGGTCGTCGCGCTTGAGGCGCGCGGCGATGGCAGGGTCGAGCGAGGACGGCGGCGACTCATCAGGCATACGGCCATTCTGCCTGCCCGTCTCGCCGGGGCCGATCGTCAGCGCACCAGTCGGCCGTCGTCACGCAGCGCGTCCTTGACGGCTCCGATGCGCAGGGTGCCGAAATGGAAGACGCTGGCGGCCAGCACCGCATCCGCTCCCGCATCGACCGCAGGCGCGAAGTCGCCGAGCTGCCCCGCACCGCCGGATGCGATCAGTGGGACAGAGACCGCGGCCCGGACTACCTCGATCAGCTCGAGGTCGTAGCCGCGCTGCGTGCCGTCGGCGTCCATCGCGTTGAGGAGGATCTCGCCGACGCCGAGCTGCTGCCCGCGGGCGGCCCAGGCGACAGCATCCAGGCCGGTGCCGCGGCGACCGCCGTGCGTCGTGACCTCGAAGCCGCTGGGCGTTCCTGGCGCGCGGCGGGCGTCGACCGACAGCACGATGCACTGCGAGCCGAACCGCTCCGCCGCCTCCTGCAGCAGCGTCGGATCGGCGACCGCGGCGGTGTTGAGCGAAACCTTGTCCGCGCCGGATCGCAACAGCCGGTTCACATCGTCGACGGCGCGCACGCCACCACCGACCGTCAACGGGATGAACACCTGCTCGGCGGTTCTGCGCACCACGTCATACGTCGTCTCGCGGCTGTCGCTCGACGCGGTGATGTCGAGGAAGACGAGCTCGTCGGCCCCTTCCGCGTCGTAGATCTGCGCCATCTCGACCGGGTCGCCGGCGTCGCGAAGGTCGCGGAAGTTCACGCCTTTGACCACCCGGCCGGCATCGACGTCGAGGCACGGGATGACGCGGACGGCCACCGTCACGACGGCTCCCGGTAGCACTCCACCTCGACCTCGACGAGCATCCGCGGGTCGAGCAGCGCGGCCACTCCCAGCAGCGTGCTGGCCGGCCGGACGTCGCGAAAGATCTCGCCGTGCACCGTCGCGACAGCGTCACCGTCGCGCGGCAGGTCCACCACATACATCCGGGTGCGTACGACGTCGGCGAGGTCGAAACCCGCGGTCTCGATGGCGCGCCGGGCGACGTCGACCGCCACCCGCGTCTGCGCTGCGGCGTCTCCCTCGTGCACCAGCTCGCCGTCCACAACGCTCGTGCACCCTGCGATCCACAGATGCGGCCCGGAGGCGACCGCCCGGCTGTAGCCGTAGCGGTCCTCCCACGGCCCGGCCGAACCGATGATTTTCCTCACGCCACTGCCGCCAACGCCTCGGCGAGGGTGAACGCGTTTGCGTAGAGGGCTTTCCCGACGATCGATCCTTCGACGCCCTCCTCCAGCAGCCCGGCCAGCGCCCGCAGGTCGTCGAGGCTGCTCACACCACCGCTCGCGACGACGGGCCGGTCGGTCGCGGCGCAGACCGAGCGCAAGAGCTCGAGGTTGGGCCCGGTGAGCGTGCCGTCCCGGCGGACATCGGTGACGACGTAGCGGGCACAGCCGTCGGCGTCGAGGCGGCCGAGCACGTCGAACAGCTCGCCGCCCTCCTGTGTCCAGCCGCGGGCGGCGAGCGTGGTGCCGCGAACGTCGAGACCGACGGCGATGCGGTCGCCATGACGGGCGATGGCGGCCCGGACCCAGTCCGGGTCCTCGAGCGCAGCGGTGCCGATGTTCACCCGCGCGGCTCCGGTGGCGAGGGCCGCGTCCAGCGAGGCGTCGTCGCGGATGCCGCCGGAGATCTCCACGGCGATGTCGAGGGTGCCGACGACCTCGGCGAGAAGTGCGCGGTTGTCGCCACGACCGAACGCCGCGTCGAGATCGACGAGGTGCAGCCACTGGGCGCCGCCCGTCTGCCATTGCAGCGCTGCCGCGACCGGGTCGCCGTAGGACGTCTCGGTGCCCGCCTCGCCCTGGACCAGTCGCACGGCCCTGCCGCCGGCGACATCGACGGCAGGCAGCAGCACGAACCCGGGCACGTCGAAACGGTAGCGGTCGCAGCAACGCGACCGGTCAGGCGCGCGAGCTAGTCGGTGATCGACACGCGTTCGCGGACGCTGTTGGGCTGCGGGAGCCCCGCCGTATCGATAGCCGCGCTGTAGGTGCGGGTCTGGCCCGGCCGCAAGGTGGCGATCTTGTCGTAACCGAAGGCCAGGGCCCGGCCGATTCCGTCGTACTCGATGATCGTCGGGTAGATGTTGGTCAGGGTCGTGTTGGAGTTGTTGGTGACGGTGCCCTTGTAGACCCGCTGCTTGGGTGACTGCGTCTTCGCGCCGGGCTTCAGCACCAGGCCGGCGGGAGTCCGGTCCGCGGTCTTGGCGGCGGACACGTGCAGCGTGTAAGACGCGGCGTTCGAGGGCTGGTCGCCGCAGTTGGGTTCGCCGTTCTGGATGTCGAACTCGATACGGTGCAGCGGCGCGATCGGTGCCGGAATGACCCCCTCGTCACACGTGCCGACACTGTCGCCGTGCTTGTTGAACCACGTGACGTGGATGCGTTGGAGCCGCAGCCAGCTCGCCGTGTTGTTGAGCAGTTCGCCTCTGATGGTGAAACCGGCCGAGGTGTGCGTGGCGCGAGACTCCGCGATGACCAGCCGACGGGCGAGCGGCCGGAAGTTCAGCAGGTAGGCGACGTGCGCGTTGGCACCGGAGCTCGACGTCACGCGCACGAAGTAGTCGCCCGCAGCGAACGCGTGGTAGATCTGCTCGAACCTTTGGCCGGCCCGGTCGGACCCGACGACGGCGTGGTGCTGCGAGTTGAACACCGTCAGCGCGTAGTCGGCCGGAAGGTGCCCGAGCCGCACGAGAGCGCGGCCTGAGTGCGCCATGGTGAAGCGGAACCAGTCGCGGTCGCTGGTCGAGCTGAGGGTCTCGCGCAACCAGGTGCGGGTCGGGGACGCCGCCGCACTCTTCGCAGCGGCGAAGCTGTCCGGCCGGTCGCCGGCTGCTGCTGCGGCACTCGGCATCCATCCGCTGGTAGCCACCACGGTGGTGCAAGCGGCGACACTCAATGCTCGGCGCACGACAATCTCCCCAGTTCGGCGAGCGCTCAGGATAGCGACAGAACCCAGTTCTGTAGCAGGTGTAGACCAGCCGCACCGGACTTCTCCGGGTGGAACTGGGTCGCGCTGAGCACCCCATGTTCCACTCCCGCCACAAAAGACTCACCGTGCTCAGCGAGCGTCTCGTCCTCGCCGGTCGGGGCCACCGCGTAGGAGTGGACGAAGTAGAACCGCTCGTCCTCGACGCCGGCGAACAGCTGGGAGCCGGCCGCCGGCGTGACAGTGTTCCAGCCCATGTGCGGGAGCACCGGGGCATGCAGCCGCTCCACCCGGCCGGCAAGCACGCCGACCCCGGCTGTCTCGACGCCGTGCTCGTTGCCGGCGTCGTAGAGAACCTGCATGCCGACGCAGATGCCGAGCACCGGGCGCTGCGCCGCCAACCGGTCGCGAACCACCGTGTCACCGTCGACGCCCCGGACGCCTGCCATGCAAGCGGCGAAAGCGCCAACCCCGGGGACCACCAACCCGTCGCACTCCCGGGCCGCTCCGACGTCGTCGGTCACGCTGACCTCCGCGCCGACATGTTGGAGCGCGCGTTGTGCCGATCGCAGGTTGCCCGACCCATAGTCCAGGACGACGACGCTGGGCGCAGCCTTCACCGCAGGCTCATAACGTGCCCTTGGTGGAGGGAACATCGGTGGACCGGGGATCGAGGGACACCGCGATCCGCAGTGCCCGTGCGACGGCCTTGAACTGTGCCTCGACGACGTGGTGGGCGTTGCGTCCGGACAGCACGCGGACCTGTAGGCAGATCTGCGCCGCCGAAGCGAACGACTCGAACACGTGCCGGGTGAGCGTCGTGTCGTAGCTTCCGATCAGCTCGACGAGCTCCGGCTCCTCGTGCACGCAGTAGGGCCGGCCTGACACGTCGACGGCAACCTGGACCAGTGTCTCGTCGAGTGGGACGAGCGCGTCACCGAACCGGGTGATGCCGACCTTGTCGCCGAGAGCTTCGCGCAGCGCCTGCCCGAGCACGATGGAGACGTCTTCGACGGTGTGGTGGGCGTCGACCTCGATGTCGCCGACTGCCCTGACCCTCAGGTCGAACAGCGCGTGCTTGCCGAGCTGGCTCAGCATGTGGTCGAAGAA
>JAVEEE010000340.1 GCA_030840615.1 Frankiaceae bacterium
CTGATGCACGAACGCCTTGGCGAACGGCCACGCGCCGGTCACCACCGACGCCTGCGCCGCGCCGAACTCGTGGTGCGGGAAGACCAAGTCGGTGCCGCCGCCTTGGACGTCGATGACGGGACCGAGATAGCGCAGCGCGATGGCGGCGCATTCCACGTGCCAGCCGGGCCGCCCGGAGCCGAGCGGCGACTCCCACGAAGGTTCACCCTCCCGTGCACCGAGCCAGAGCAAACAGTCGAGCGGGTCCTTCTTGCCAGGGCGCTGCGGATCGCCGCCCCGTTCTCCCGACAGCCGAAGCATCTCCTCGAGCGAGAGATGCGAGATCTCGCCGAAGTGCTCAGCCGAGGTGACCGGGAAGTAGATGTCGCCGTCGAGGTCGTAGGCCGCGCCGCGGTCGTGCAGCGATCCGACGATCTGCACGATGTCCGGGATGGCCTCGACCGCGCCGATGTAGTGGTCGGGCGCGATGATGCGCAACGCGGCCATGTCCTCGCGGAAGAGCTGCGTCTCGCGCTGGGCGAGTGCGGCCCAGTCCTCGCCGGTGGCGTTGGCGCGCACGAACAACGGGTCGTCGACGTCCGTGACGTTCTGCACGTAGTGCACGGTGCGACCGGCGTCACGACAGACCCGCTGCAGTACGTCGAAGAGCAGATAGGTTGCTGCGTGGCCGATGTGTGTGGCGTCGTAAGGCGTGATGCCACACACATACATGCGGACTGTGTCGGCGCGGGCACCGATCTCGACGAGACCGCCCGTCGCGGTGTCGTGAATCTTCGGCGGCCGACCGGCCCCGAGTCCGAGGTCCGCGAGTCGCGGCAACGCGGGCGACGGCCAGGACTCCACGCGCCGAGCCTAGTTGGGCCCAACACCTAGGGTGACCGCGTGTTGCTCACCGCCCTGCGATCAGGCTGCGCCGATGTCACCGTGCGCGGCCGACGCCTGCATGGTCAGGCGCTTGCGGATGCCGTCGGGGCGGTGAGCCGGTCAGTCGCCGGGCATGAGCGGGTGGCCGTCGTCGCCGAGCCGGCGCTGGAGACGGTCGTCGCGGTGGCAGGGGTGCTGGCAGGTGGTGGCTGCGCGATCCCGCTGAACCCCGCTGCTGGCGAGTTGGAGCGCGATCACGTTCTGCGCGAATCAGCGCCGAGCCTCGTCCTGACACCCGGCGACGTCGACTTGACCGCACGTGCGGAGCTGCCGGACGAACAGCCGCTGGACGCTCAGCCCGCGTTGGTGGTCTTCACCTCAGGAACGACCGGTCCGCCGAAAGGCGCAGTCATCTCCCGACGTGCGGTTGGATCCTGCCTCGACGGACTGGCTGGCGCCTGGAATTGGTCGGACGACGACGTGCTCGCCCACGCATTGCCGCTCTTTCATGTGCACGGACTGGTGCTCGGCACCCTCGGCCCGCTACGCCACGGATCGCCGGTCGTCATCCGTGCCGGCTTCGGGCCGGTGCCCGGCGCGACGATGTACTTCGCGGTGCCGACCATGTGGTCGCGGGCGTCCGACGCCGAGCTGTCTGCCATGCGACCCGCTCGGATGCTCGTCTCGGGATCTGCAGCCTTGCCAGCCCGCGTCTTCGAGCGGGTACGCGACCGGAGCGGGCATGCGCTCGTCGAGCGTTACGGCCTCACCGAGTCGCTCATCGTGACGGCGGCGCGGCTGTCGGACGACCGCTCACCAGGCCGGGTCGGCCGGCCGCTCGACGCCGTGCGGCTGCGCATCGACGGTGCCGATGACGACGGCATGGGCGAAGTGCTGCTCAGCGGACCGACCCTGTTCAGCGGCTACCTGAACCAACCGGGCGCGACCGCCACTGCCATGACGAACGACGGGTGGCTGCGCACCGGTGACCTCGGCTCCTACGACGACGACAACGGGCTGCGGCTCTATGGCCGCCTCGCCACCGACCTCATCAAGACCGGCGGGTTCAAGGTTGGTGCCGGCGAGGTCGAGGACGCGTTGCTCGCACATCCGGCTCTGCGCGAGGCCGCGGTCACCGGCGAGCCGGACGACGATCTGGGCGAGCGGATCGTGGCCTGGGTGGTCACGGGTGCGCCCGTCGAGGCGCAGGCGCTCGTCGATCACGTGGCGCAGCGTCTGGCACCGCACAAGCGACCGCGCGAGGTCCGGTTTGTCGAGGCGCTGCCACGCAACGCCATGGGCAAGATCCAGAAGACGTTGCTGCGCTGATCAGTGCAGGACGTGTCGCTTGAAGCCTGCGTCAGGCGCGCGGTCGATGGGGGGGTTGTCGCCGTCGCTGGGGAACGCCATGGCCCAGCCATAGTGGGCTGGGCTTCCGATCGCGTGCCGGCCGAAGACAAGCTGGATCCGGTGGCCCGTCGGTCGGGTGGCAGCAACCGGGGCAATCGCCTGCGGGCTGTTGTTGGAGCACGGGAACACGTAGTACTTCCAGTGACTGGTCGTGTTCGCACCCACACCCGGCGGGACCTCTTGCAGGAAGTAGTCACACGTAGGGTTGTCCGCCACTTGCCCAGGGACATTGATGTAGAGATCGGGCAGACTGCCCATGCCGGTTCGAGGATGTCCGACCGTGCCGGCGGCGACCACCCAGTGCCGGAGCCGTCCGCCTTTCGCGTGCCCCCAACCGGCCCGGACGATGTCGTAGCCGGCCTTCGGGGCCGGTGCGTTGACGGTGTCGCCGCGGACATCATGGATCGCGCCACTGTCCGCGGAAGCGGGAAGGGCGACGAGAGCCAGCAGGGTCGTGGTCGTGACGATGACCAGCTTCCGGAGCATCGCAACCTCCTCCAGGACGTGCGACGGCGGTCGCGATAATCCTCGCGTCGTGGACAGCGGTCAATGACGCTCCGGAGCGGTTTGCGTCAGAACGGTGGCCAGGGCACCGGTGGCCATTCGTCGCTCGGCAACGGATGCCGCGAGGTCGTGAGCAACCGGTCGATCCGCAGGATCGTCGCGGCGACCTCC
>JAVEEE010000356.1 GCA_030840615.1 Frankiaceae bacterium
GGCCAATCTTGACTACTCCAAAGGGCTAATCGTTGACTAATCCGTGTCGTACGACGACAGAAACGCCGCCCCCCGAGAAGAGGGCGGCGTTTCCGATCGTGCGAAGGCTCAGTTGACCAGCTGGTAGATCTTGAAGATGGGCATGTAGAGGGCGATGATCATCGACCCGACGATGCCGCCGAGTGCCGCAATCATCAGCGGCTCGATCAGCGAGGTGAGGGCCTCAGTGGTGGCCTCGACCTCCTGGTCGTAGAACTCCGCGATCTTGTGCAGCATCGTGTCGAGTGCGCCGGTGTCCTCACCTACGGCCATCATCTGCACGACCATGGGCGGGAACACTTCGTGACGCTTCAGCGGCGCGGTGATGGACTCGCCCTGACGGACGCTGTCCTGCACGTCGCGGACCGCGCGAGCCAGGACGACGTTGCCGGTCGTGTCGGCGACGATGTCCAGCGCCTGCAGGATCGGCACACCGGAATGCATCATCGTGCCGAGGTTGCGGCTGAACCGGCTCAGTGCGACCTTCTGGAACAGCGGGCCGAACACCGGGAACTTCAGCTTCATGGGGTCGACGACGTTACGCACGCGCTCGGTCCGCTTGACCTTGTTCCAGATCACGAAGCCGACGACCGCAGCCAGGATCAGGAACGGGAAGCCGTAGCGCAGGATGTGGCTGGCCGTGACGAGCAGGCGGGTGGGCGCCGGCAGCGTGCCGCCGAGGTCCTTGAACATCTTGGCGAACGTCGGAACGATGAACAGCAGCATGCCGATGACGGCGAGCGCTGCGATGCAGAGCACGACCGTCGGGTAGGTCATGGCAGCCTTGATCTTGCTGCGCAGCTTGACCTCGGACTCGTAGTTCGCCGCGATCTGGAGCAGCACCGAGTCCAAGAAGCCGCCGACCTCGCCGGCCTTGGTCATGTTGACCATCAGCGGCGGGAAGACGTCCGGGTGCTTGCCCATGGCCGAGGACAGCGAGCTACCGGTCTCGACCTCGTTGCGCACGTCGGCGATGACACCGGCTAGCGTCTTGTTGTCGGTCTGCTCGGTCAGGATCGTCAAGGCGCGAAGCAACGACAGACCGGAGTTGATCATCGTTGCGAACTGGCGCGAGAAGACCGCGAGGTCCTTGAGCTTGACCTTCTTCTTACGGGAGAACCCCGGGATCTTGATTTCCTTCTTCAACCCGGCGTTCTGCTCGGTGATGCGGACGGGTGCATAGCCCATGGCCTTGAGCCGAGTGGCGACCGCAGCCGGCGACTCGGCATCGATCGAACCCGAGATGAGCTTGCCCCCCCGGTCGCGCACGGAGTAGGTGTAGGTCGCGGTAGCTGACATTGTTCAACGCCCTCTCAGGCCCGGCCGCACAGCCGGTTGAAGTCTTCGACGTGGTGGCACTTCTCGAGGCCGGTCTCATGGGTGATCCGGCCGCTCTTCACCAGCTCCGACAGGTGCTGGTCCATGGTGTGCATGCCGTGCTTCGCGCCAGCCTGCAGCGCCGAGTAGATCTGGTGCGTCTTGCCTTCACGGATCAGGTTGCGAATGGCAGGTGTCGCCACGAGCACCTCGGTCGCGACAGCTCGTCCGGTGCCGTCGGCGGTCTTCGCCAGGGTCTGGCAAACCACACCCTGAAGCGCGCCGGCGAGCTGAACGCGGATCTGCTGCTGCTGGTGCGGCGGGAAGACGTCGATGACACGGTCGATCGTCTGGGCCGCATCCTGCGTGTGCAGGGTGGCGAACACCAGGTGACCGGTCTCGGCGGCGGTAAGTGCCACGGAGATCGTCTCGAGGTCACGCATCTCACCGACAAGGATGATGTCGGGGTCCTGGCGCAGGACGTGCTTCAGCGCGTTCTGGAAGGACCAGGTGTCCTCGCCCACCTCGCGCTGGTTGACCAGGCACGACTTGTGGCGGTGCAGGAACTCGATCGGGTCCTCGACGGTCATGATGTGGTCGCGACGGTTGCGGTTCGCCAGGTCGACGACGGAAGCAAGAGTCGTTGACTTGCCGGAGCCGGTCGGACCGGTGACGAGGACGAAGCCACGAGGCAGCATCGAGAAGTTCGCGACCGCCGGCGGGATGCCGAGGTCCTCGAGCGGCTTGATCTCGTAGGGGATCAATCGGAAAGCGGCGCCGAGGGCGTCCCGCTGCCGGTAGAGGTTGACACGGAACCGGGCCTTGCCGGGCACGGCATAGGCGAAGTCGAGCTCGAGCTCCTCTTCGAACTTCTCGCGCTGACGCTGGGTGAGGATCGCGTACATCATCCGCTGGATGACCGGCGGCGTCAGCATGGGCCGCTCTTCGAGCTGCTCCAACGAGCCGTTCATACGCAGGGTCGGGCGAGCGCCTGCCGTCAAGTGCAGGTCGGATGCGCCGCGCTCCAGCACCTCGATGAGGAGGTCGGTGAGCAGGCCGGCTTCGAAGTCGCTGATCTCTTCCAGCGCCGCGCGGGCATAGGACGCATCGGTCGCGGCCGGGTCATGAGTAGCGACGCGCTGGCTGCCGGTTTCCGGAGCCGAGGCGGCGGCCGGCTCGGTAGACGGCTCCGGTTGAGCCGGCACCGTTGGGGCCGGCGCCGTCGCCGCCGCGGGGGCAGGAGCAGCCACGGGAGGCGCCGGAGTGAAGAAGGGCTGCGCGGGCGCAGCACTCAACACGTCGGCAGACGTCGAGCTCAAGGTCTCCGACGGCATCGGAGCGCCGTTGGACTCGGAGGCGCCATCAGCACGCCATTCGGGGTCGAGCGGACTCACCACGTCGTGTCCACCTTTGCGGCAGGGTCGGAAGAAGAGGCACAGTTCGGTGTTTCTCCTGCGTGGCATCGGCCCGTCCGGACCCCGCCTTGAGCCGTACGGCGTAGATGCGCTGCATCCCTCAGACGACGACGCGCAGGATCTCCTCGAGCGTGGTCACACCCGCGAGAACCTTGAGCATCCCGTCGTCGCGGAGCGTGGCCATGCCCTGCTCCCGCGCGACCTGGGAGATCTGGACGGCGCTGGCCCGCTCGACCGCCAACCGCTCGATCTCCTCGGTGACCGGCATCACCTCGTGCAGCGCGAGGCGACCGCGGTAGCCCGTCTTGGAACAAGCGGAGCAGCCCACCGGCCGGTGCAGCGTGGGCAGCTCCATGCCGTCCTGCCAGGGGAACCTGGCCGACAGCAGCGTCTCGGGGTCGGGAACGTAGGGCTCACGGCACTTCGTGCACAACCGTCGGGCCAGCCGCTGGGCGAGGATGCAGTCGAGGGCCGACCCCACGAGAAAGGGCTCGATCCCCATCTCGACGAGACGGGTCACCGCGCTCGGAGCGTCGTTGGTGTGCAACGTCGACAGCACGAGGTGGCCGGTGAGGGCTGCCTCGATGGCGATCTGCGCGGTTTCGTGGTCACGGACCTCGCCGATGAGGACGACGTCCGGGTCGGAACGCAGGATCGAGCGCAACGCGCCGGCGAAGGTGAGTCCCGCCTTGTTGTTGGTCTGCACCTGGTTGATGCCGGGGATGCGGTACTCGACCGGGTCCTCGACGGTGATGACGTTGATCTCGGGCCGGCTGACGATGTTGAGCGTCGCGTAAAGAGTTGTTGACTTTCCCGAGCCGGTAGGCCCGGTGACGAGGATCATCCCGTAGGGCTTGGTGAAGCTCTGCGAGTAGCGCTCGTAGTTGCTGTCGCTGAAACCCAGGTCGGACAGCTTCAACAACGCGGTCGAGTTGTCGAGCACACGCATGACGACCTTCTCGCCCCACACGGTCGGCAGCGTGGCGACGCGGAGGTCGATCTTCTTGCCGTTGGACGTGACCGACAGGCGGCCGTCCTGCGGCACCCGCCGCTCGGCGATGTTGATCTCCGCCATGATCTTCAGCCGGGACGTGACACCGGACTGGATGTTCTTCGGCGAGCGCATGATCTCGTGCAGCACACCGTCGATGCGGAAACGGACCCGCAGGTCACGCTCGGTCGGCTCGATGTGGATGTCGGACGCGCGGTCCTGAATCGCCTGCGTGATGAGCAGGTTGACGAACTTGACGATCGGCGCGTCCTCGACGACCTCCTTGATGCTGCTGAGGTCGTCGTCCTCCTCGCTCTCGAGCGCCATCGTGAGGTCATCGAGGTCGCCGTCGACCCGGTGGTAGCGGTTGATGGCCGAGGTGACGTCGGACTTGGTCGCGACGGCGGGCTTGACGTCGATGCCGGTCAGCGAGCGGATGTCGTCGATGGCGAAGACGTTGGCCGGGTCCGACATGGCCACGAGGAGCTTGCCCTCGTCGTAGCCGATGGGCAGCGCGTTGTAGCGACGGCAGACGGCGGAGGGCACCGACGCGATGGCCGCGCCGTCGACGGGATAGTCACTCAGGTCGACGAAAGGGAGCCCGATCTGCTGCGCGAGCGCGGCCACGAGCTGGCTCTCGGTGAGGACGCCCTTCTCCACGAGGACGCGGCCCAAAGCCCGGCCGGCGCGCTGATGCTCGTCGTAGGCCTCGGTGAGCTCGTGCTGAGTGACCAGCCCGCTGTCCAGCAGGATGTCACCGAGCTGCTTCACGAGTTCCCCGATCCTCTCGCTACGAGTGCCTTCGTCTGGTTCCCCTCATGTGTGTCGGCGCGTCGCGGCTGTGCTTGAACAAGCAGGTCGGCGACCGCGCGCAGCGCGATCGCGCCGGGATCGGTCGGATCGAGGTCGACCTGGCTGCCGTCGCCGAAACCCAGCCGCACCGCAGGCGCGGGCGGCACAGCTGGGCTGGGCGGCAGCGTGGGTGGCGGTGGCAGGGCAGGCTGAGCCCAGGCGTGTCGCGGCGCGACCGTCGTCTGACGGGCGCGGTGGCGCCGCCAAGGCCAGCGCACGGCAGTCAGGCCTGCGCGGCGGCGGCGCTGTCGAGGGAGTCCACAACGGCATAGAGCAGCGCCAGCAGCACCGCCTTCACCGACTCGCGGTCGGTGGCGTCGCAGGGCACGACCGGGACGTCTGGCTCGAGGTCGAGGGCGTCACGAACCCGCTGCTCGTCCTGCTCGTCGATGCCTTCGGCACGGTTGAGGCCGACGACGAACGGC
>JAVEEE010000385.1 GCA_030840615.1 Frankiaceae bacterium
CGCTCCCGCGCACCATGCGGCTAGCGCGACTCCGTGCAAGCGAGCGCCGACCAACGCGGCGATCACCGCCCCCCAAGCCTCACTCGAAGACTTCCGTGGAGGTGCCCTCCACCGGTGGGGACACCGGGTCAGACCCTCTGACGCCTACTACGGGGGCGTCCGATCTATTTCCACTTCCGCTTTGAACAGGAGTGGGAGCGAGCACGAGGGGACACCGGGTCAGACCCTCTGTCCCTAGCGGCAGCGACGGGCAAGATCTAAGTCACTTACTGATAGGGGTCAGACCCTTGAGCGTTAGTGACTTAGATCTTCGCCATTCAGCCTGCAATCTGCGGCTTTCCGGCGCGTGTCCGACGCCGGGAGCCGCGCCCGCTAAAGGGCGCCGCCGGCTGCCTCGGGTGCGCTCTGGTCGGCGGCGTCGGCGTCGAAGGCCTCGCGGACGATGAAGTCCTCGATGCGTGACGGGTTGTTGCGCTCGCGCTCGGCGACCTGGAGCAGGGTCGACATCTTCGCGACCTCTTCGACCTGCTCCTTCAGGAACCAGAACATGAACTGCTCCGAGTAGTAGTCCTTCTCGTCGCGCGCGGTTTGCGCCAGCGCCTCGATCGCGTCGCCCACACGCTTCTCCTGCTCGAGCGACAGTGCGATCGCCTCGGTCACGTCGCCGAAGTCGTTCCGCGGCTCGTCGACGCCGGGGATCTTCACGGCCGCGTCCCGGTCGAGCAGGTACTTGACCATCATCAGCGCGTGGTTGCGCTCCTCGACCGCCTGCTTGTAGAACAGCGAAGCGAGTCGCGGCAGGCTCTGCGCGTCGTAGTGGACGGCGACCGCGATGTACTGCTGGGAGGCCGCGAACTCATACGCGATCTGCTCGTTGAGGCGGTCGACGAAGCGGGTTGCGGGCATGAGGCTCCTCTGATCCGGACGGCGGGCGGCGGAATGCTCATCCTAGGCAACCGCTGCGGACGCCGGCCACGCGGCCCGCGCGGCCCGGCCACGCCGCCCGCGCGGCTATTCTGCATCGCCATGGCCACCTGTCTCGTGACCGGAGGCGCCGGCTTCCTCGGATCTCATCTCTGCGACGAGCTCCTCAGACGGAAGCACCGCGTCATCTGCGTCGACAACCTCGAGACGGGCTCCCTGGCGAACATCGCGCACATTCGCCAGCCCGAGTTCGTCCACCTGAACCTCGACATCACGGAGCCGTACCACGTCGACGACGAACCCGTCGACATCGTGTACCACCTGGCCTCGCCCGCCTCGCCGATCGACTACCTGCGTCTGCCGCTGCACACGCTCAAGGTCGGCTCCTACGGCACGCACCACACGCTCGGGCTGGCGAAGAAGCACCGCGCTCGCTTCCTGATCGCCTCGACCAGCGAGGTCTACGGCGATCCGCAGGTGCATCCGCAGACGGAGACCTACTGGGGACACGTCAACCCGATCGGCCCGCGCGGCGTCTACGACGAGGCGAAGCGCTACGCCGAGGCACTCACGATGGCCTACCACCGCCAGCAGGGCGTCGACACCGCGATCGTCCGCATCTTCAACACCTACGGACCACGCATGCGCCCGCACGACGGCCGCGCGATCCCGACGTTCCTGCGTCAGGCGCTGCAGAACCAGCCGATCACGGTGTTCGGCAACGGCGAGCAGACGCGCTCGTTCTGCTTCGTCAGCGACCTCGTGCGGGGGATGATCGCGCTGGCCGAGTCGGGCTACCACCTGCCGGTCAACGTCGGCAACCCGAACGAGTTCACGCTGCTCGAGCTGGCCAACGCCGTGATCGAGGCGACCGAATCGAGCTCGGAGATCGTCTTCGAGCCGCTCCCGACCGACGACCCGCAGGTCCGCCAGCCCGACATCACGCTCGCGAAGGAGCTGCTCGGCTGGCAGCCGGAGGTCGAGCTGCTCGACGGCCTGCACCGGACGATCGACGAGGCCGGGGCGGAAGCGCTCGTCGGAGTCAACCGCTGAGGCGACCGGCCCCTCGAGAAAGTGCGGAACATCCCGTCCGCGCTAGCGTTGTAGGGCTGGAGGTGCATGAATCGGTGGCGAATGGCGCCCTGAACTACGAAGAGAAGAAGACAGGCGTAGCAGCAGTGTCGGCCCTGCCGGAGCGCGACGTCCGACGCAAGCGGCCGCCGGTCCTCTCGTTCCTGCTGCGGCTCGAGACGCTGCGCAAGCTGCTGCGGGTCACCTCGCTGCTGGCGCTCGACTTCGCCGGCGTCTGGCTTGCGCTCTTCACCGCCCTGATGCTGAAGCTGGTGATCAAGAACGATCGCTCCTTCAGCCACGGCGTCGACCTCGCGGCCGGGCAGACGCGCGACTTCCTCGCCTTCGCCGTCCTCGTCACGGTGCTGCTGTTCGCGCGCTCGGACCTCTACGCCGACCGCCCGCGACTCCCCGGGCTGACGCGCATCGTCGGCTCGCTCTTCCAGGTGATGGTCGTCGCGCTGATCTTCGCGATCACGAGCGGCCAGCACCTCCAGAGCTTCTACATCTTCTACGCGTCGCTCGGCTTCGCGATCCTCTACGTCTCGTCGCTGCGGTGGATCCACACGCAGGTGACGGGCTGGCTGCTGAGCAGAGCCGGCTACCGCCGTCGCGCGCTGCTGGTCGGCACGGGCAAGCACATCGACCAGGTCGCGCACGCGCTCGCCGCCTCGCCCGGCGCCGAGGTCGAGGCGGTCGGCTACATCTCGCTGACGCCGCGTCCCGACAACGGCCAGCGCTCGCTCGGCACGCTCGCCGAGCTCGGCGAGGTGCTCGATCGCGACCGCGTCGGCGAGGTGATCATCGCCGA
>JAVEEE010000398.1 GCA_030840615.1 Frankiaceae bacterium
CGCGTCGGCGTCGTCGACCCGAGGCGGATCTCCTCCGCGCCCGCGTGCAGCTGCGTGAGGATCGTCGGGATGACCGCGCGCGCTGACTGCCGCGGCCCGTAGGTGTTGAACGGGCGGATCACCGCCACCGGAACCTCGAAGGAATGGTGGAAGGACAGCGCCATCATGTCCGCGCCGATCTTCGACGCCGAGTAAGGCGACTGCGGCTGCAAGGGATGGTCCTCGCTGATGGGCACCGTGATCGCGCTGCCGTAGGTCTCGCTCGTCGACGTGTGCACCATCCGCCGTACGCCGTGGTGCCGGCACGCGTTGACGACGTTGTAGGTGCCGATGACGTTGGTCTGGATGTAGCTCTCGGGTGCGACGTAGCTGTAAGGGATGCCGATCAGCGCGGCGAGGTGGAAGATCGTGTCGCAGCCCTTGACCTGCTCGCTGACCCGCTCACCGTCGCGGACGTCACCGGCCACGATCTCCACGTCGTCGTCGCGACCGGCGAGGTAGCCGGCCGACCCGTACGGCTTGTAGTGGACATAGGCCCGGACCTCGGCCCCGAGAGCGAGCAGGTGGTCGACCAGCGTGCTGCCGATGAACCCCTCCCCGCCTGTCACGAGGACCTTGCGGCCGGCCCACGACCCCGTTGCCGGCAGGGACATCACTCAGCTCTCCTCTTCTACGGCGAACTCGAACAAGACCCGCTCGAACTCTTCCTTGCTGCCGATGTCGGACCAGCGTTCGAGGACGGGGAACACGGTCACACTCAGACCGTCGCGGAGGACCGCGTCGATCAGGTCGGGCATGCTGAACGGCCGGTCGACCGGCACGTAGCGCAAGACGTCCGGCGCGAGCACGTACATCCCGCCGCTGACGAGCTGTCGCGACGTCGGTTTCTCGTCGATGTGCAGCAGGTGGTGGTCGGCAGTGCGTAGGACGCCGTACGGCACCGTCGCGGTGTATTCGACGCCCGCCACGGTGATCGCGGCCCGGTGGTAGCGATGGAAGTCCACCATCGCGCCGAAGTCGACCGTCGTGACGAGGTCACCGTTGCTGACGAGCAGCGGTCGCGTCTGCGGTGGAAGGAGAGACAGCGACCCGGCGGTGCCCATCGCCTCGGCTTCGCGGACGTAGTGCAGGCGCACTCCGAGCGGTTCGCCGTCGCCCAGGCGCTCCTCGAACTGTTCGGCCATGTAGTTGAGCGTGAGGAACACGTCCTCGACGCCGGCGTTGCGGAACGACTCGATGAGCCGCTCGACGATCGCCGGCCCGCCGATGCGCAGCAGCGGCTTGGGCAGCTTGTCGGTGAGTGGCCGCAGCCGCTCGCCCCGCCCCCCGACCATCAGGACGCCGACGGCCGGTGTCACGGCGGCCGGGGCGAGGTCGACGATGCGCCGGATGCCGACGAGCCGGCCGGCTGCGTCGACGGCCACCAGGGCCGGCAGGGCAGATGCCAACAGCAGGTCGCGGACCTGCTCATCGGACGCGTCGGCGTCGACGAGGAGCGGTGCCGTCGAGACGATGTCCGCGATCGGGCTGTCCATCGACGCCCCGCGCAGGACCGCGCGGCGGATGTCGCCGTCGGTCACCGCTGCCTGCACCCGACCGCCCTCGCCGACGACGACGGCGAGTCGATCACCGGAAGCTGCGGCGACGGCAAACGCGGCCTGCAGCGTCTGGTCCGCGCGGACCGTCGTCACGGCAACCTCGGTCATCGGGTGCCCGCAAGCTCGAGAACCCAGTCGGCCAGCCGCTCGGCCGCGTCGGGGCGACCGACCGATCTCGCGCCGCGCGCCATCGCTTCTCGCCGCGCCGGGTCGGCGACGAGGTCCTCGATGACAGGTCCGATGGTGTCAGCGGTGGCGTCGGCATCGGCGACCACCACGGCGCCACCGGCTGCGACGAGCTCCCCGGCGTTCTCCCGCTGGTGGTCACCGGTGGCGAAGGGGTAGGGCACGAGCACGGCGGGCAACCCGGTCACCGCAAGCTCTGCCACGGTGCCGGCCCCGGCACGGCAGAGCGCGGCATCGGCCGCGGCGTAGGCCGTGTCCATCCGGTCAAGATAAGCGACCCGGTGCACCACCTTGTCGGCGCCGACGGCTGCCACCTGCTCGTCGATCTCGGTGCCGGCCCGGGCCCCGAGCTTGAGCAGGATGTGGATGTCGTCCCGGTCGCGCCAGCGGCCGCCCAGCTCGACGGCCGCGGTCGACAGCCGCGTTGCTCCCTGGCTGCCCCCCATCACGAACAGCACGAATGCGTCATCGGGCAGACCCAGCGAACGCCGGGCGTCGGCACGCAACCGGTCCCGGTCGAACGACGCGAACTCGGCCGCCAGCGGCATGCCGGTGACCCGCACGGTGCGGCCCGGCGGGAAGGCGGTGACCGCACCGGGGAACGCCGTTGCCACAGCGCGGGTCATCCTCGCGGCCACGAGGTTGGCCTTGCCGGGGACGGCTCCCGACTCGTGGATGAGGGACGGCAGCCGCGCAAGCCTCGCCCCGAGGATCAGCGGAGCGCTGGCGTAGCCACCCATGCCGATGGCGACCTGCGCGTCGCGGCGGCGAAGCAACGCCCGTGACTGCAGCCCGGCCCGAAGCAGCGCCGCGGGCAGCACCAGGCGGTTGCCACCGACGAACGGCACCATGTCGACGAGGTCGAGCTCGTATCCCGCGCGCGGGATGATGTCGCCTTCGAGGCCCCGCGTCGTACCGACGAAGCTGACGTGCGCTTCGGGCTCCATCCCGCTGATGGCCTCGGCCAGGGCGAGTCCCGGGTAGATGTGTCCGCCGGTGCCGCCGGCGGCGATGACCACGCGAGGCGCCGTAGGCGCTGGAGTCATCAGGCGCGCCTGCGGGGGCGGCCCGCGGACTCGCGGCCGACCGCGCCGAGCACGCCCAACGCGAACATCGTGAAGATGAGCGAGGAGCCGCCGAACGACACGAACGGCAAGGGGACCCCGGTGACGGGGAGCAGACCGACGACGGCACACATGTTGATGAGTGCCTGCCCCACGATCCACGCGGTGATGCCACCGGCGACGAGCTGCTGGAACGGCTCACGGGCCTGCTGCGCGATCCGGAAGCCGGCGTAGCCCAGCACGGCGAACAGCGCGATGACGACGAGACCCCCGAGCAGCCCCAGCTCCTCGGCGATGACGGCGAAGATGTAGTCGGTGTACTGGTTGGGCAGATAGCCCCACTTCGCCCGGCTCGCGCCGAGACCGAGCCCCCACCAGCCGCCCGATGCGATCGCGAACAGACCCTGCACAGTCTGGTAGCCGCCGGCACTGGCCGACTGGAACGGGTCGGCGAACGACGTGAGCCGCGCGAGCCGGTAGGGCTCGACGACAGCGAGCAGGCCGAACGCGCCGGCGAGTGCGGTGAAGGTTCCGAAGAAGATGCGCCGGGGTGCACCGCCGATCGCAAGCAACGCCAGCATGATCACCACGAGGACCGTCGCCGTGCCCATGTCCGGCTCGGCGATGACGAGGAGAGCCATCACCACAGTGATGGGGACCAGCGGGATCAGCAGATGGCGCACCTGGTCGATGCGCTTGTGCTTGCGGGCAAGCAGGTCCGCACCCGCGATGACCAGGGCGACCTTCGCGAACTCGCTCGGTTGGATCTGGAAGCCGGCCCCGATCGGGATCCACCGCGTCGCGCCGGAGACGTTGAGGCCCACGCCGGGCGCCAGCACCGCGCCGAGGAGGGCGATCGACACCAGCAGCAACGGATAGCCGAGCCGTCGGGTGTAGCGGGTCGGCATGCGCAGCCCGAAGACGAACCCGGGGAGACCCAGCGCGAACCACAGCGCTTGCTTCTCGAACACCGAGAAGGACGACCCCGAGGCCGCGTAGGACGCGACGCTCGACGCCGACAGCACCATGATCAGGCCGAGGAGCATAAGCAGTGCGCCGCTGCCGAGCGCCAGATGATAGGCGGCAGAGGGACTGGCAAGCGCTGCGATCGAGCGCGTGCGAGGGCGGGTGGTGCCGCGCCCGGTGACCGTCGTTGCTGTCACGACGTGCCCGCCGCGAGACGATGAACGGCCGTCGCGAACCTGTCGCCGCGCTCGGCGTAGTCGCGAAACTGGTCCATGCTGGCGGCAGCCGGCGCGAGCAGCACCGTGTCACCGGGCCCGGCGAGCTGCGCCGCCGCGGCCACCGCGTCGTTCATGACGTCAGTGTCGCGAGCACTGACCTCCACCACCGGCACATCCGGCGCGTGTCGCGCGATCGCGTCGAGCAGCGGACCGCGATCCGTTCCGATCACGACGACGCCGGCGAGCCGTCCTGCGTGCACGGACACCAGCGGCGCCACGTCGGCTCCCTTGAACAGGCCACCGGCGATCCAGACGCCCCGGTCGTAGGCGGCCAGGCTGGCCGCCGCCGCATGGGGGTTCGTTGCCTTGGAGTCGTCGACCCACGTCACCCCGCCGACAGTCGCGACGACCTCGTTGCGGTGCGGTCCCGGACGGTAGGACTGAAGGCCCGCGCGGACCGCAGCCCACGGCCGCGGATGGTCGGACTGCAGGCCGAAGACCCACGTCACGGCGGCCGCGGCGAGCGCGTTGGCCACGTTGTGCGGCCCGCGCACCGGCAGCTGGTCGACCGCGATCAGCTCGATGCCCCCGGCACGCGAGGTCGGCGTCGGCTCGTCCGGGCTGAAGCCGGCCATCCGGTCGGTGAGCATGCCGTCGACCACACCGAACCCACCGTGCGGCGTCGGCTGCAACGTGAACGGATGCGGGTCGTCGAGGTGCCGCTCGGCGAGAGCGGCGGTGATCGGGTCGTCCGCGTTGTAGGCGCCGCAACCGCCGTGCCGCCAGACCCCGGCCTTGGCCGCGGCGTAGGCGTCGAAAGAGCCGTGCCAGTCGAGGTGGTCCTCGGCGATGTTGAGCACCACTCCGGCATCCGGCGCCAGGTCGCGGCTCCAGTGCAGCTGAAAGCTCGACAGCTCGACAGCGATCACGTCGTACGCCGGCCGCGCGAGGACCACCTCGGTGAGCGGACGGCCGACGTTGCCGGCCGAGATCGCCCGGTAACCGGCGGCGCCAAGGATCGACTCGACCATGCCGACGGTCGTCGTCTTGCCGTTGGTGCCGGTGACGGCCACCCACGGCGGCGCCGGCTGTCCCGATGACTCCTGCAGCCGCCAGGCCAGCTCGGGCTCGCCGATCACCTCGATGCCGGCAGCGAGAGCGGCGGCAAGCAGCGGCTGGTCCGGTCGCCACCCCGGTGAGGTGACGACGAGGTCGGTGTCGACCGGTGTCTCGGCGTCACCCAGCCGCACCTCGGCACCGCGGGCACGGAGCCGGTCTGCACTGTCCCGCTCGGCGGGTCCCTCTCGCCCGTCGACGACGAGCACCCGGGCGTCGCGGTCGAGCAGCGCCTCGGCGACCGCGATGCCTGAGGTCGCGATGCCGGCAACGACGATTCGCCGGCCGCCGACCTCGCCCGTCATGTCAGCGAACCGTCATCTCAGCGGGTCGTCATCTCAGCGAGCCGTGGGAAAGGAACTCGGCATAGAACACGCCGAGCCCGAACGCGACCGCGAGACCGGCGATGATCCAGAACCGGACGATGACGGTGTTCTCGTTCCAACCCGCGATCTCGAAATGGTGATGGACGGGTGCCATGTTGAACACACGTCTTCGGAAGAAGCGGAAGGCGAGAACCTGCACGATGACGGACGCAGCCTCTACGACGTAGAGACCGCCGAGGACGATGAGCAGCAGCTCCGTGCGGGTGGCGATCGCGATGCCCGCCAGTGCGCCGCCGAGCGCGAGCGAACCGGTGTCGCCCATGAAGATGCGCGCCGGCGACGCGTTCCACCACAAGAAGCCGAAGCAGGCTCCCATCGCTGCGGCCGAGATGATCGCGATGTCGAGCGGATCGCGGACCTCGTAGCAGTTGTTGACCGGGTTGGGGTTGACGCAGTTGTTGCCGAACTGCCAGAACGCGATGATCACGTAGGCGCCGAAGACCATGCACGACGCGCCGCTGGCGAGTCCGTCGAGACCATCGGTGAGGTTCACACCGTTCGACGTCGCCGCGACCATGAAGTAGGCCCAGACGACGAAGCCGACGGCGCCGAAGGCAAGCCCGTAGTCCCGGACGAAGGACAGATGCTTCGACGCAGGTGCGAGCCCGTGGCCGTTGTCGAAATGTGTCGCCATCACCCCGAAAGCGATCGCGACGAGCGCCTGCCCGCCGAACTTCGCCGTGGCCGTGAGCCCGAGGCTGCGTTGCTTGCGAATCTTGATGAAGTCGTCGATGAATCCAACGAGCCCCAACCCGGTCATGAGCCCGAGGACGAGCAGGCCGGAGGCGGTGAAGCCGCGCAGGAACACCGCGTGCGCGGCGGCGTAGCCGAGCAACGTCGCCGCGATGATGACCGTGCCGCCCATGGTCGGCGTGCCGCGCTTGGTGTGGTGCGTGGTCGGGCCGTCGTCGCGGATGAGCTGGCCGTAGCCACGGGCCCGGAAGAACCGGATCGCGAACGGGGTGCCCAACAACGAGACGATCAGCGACACCAGCGCCGCGACGAGGACGTTTCTCATCCGGTCACCGGCCTCTCGCCCCGGCGGGCACAGCGGCGAGCAGCGCTTCGGCGATGTGCCAGAACTGCAGCGAGTTCGACGCCTTCACCAGGACGACCTCGCCGCCCACGACCTCGTCCTGGACGCTACGGCGGGCAGCGTCAGCGTCGGCGACCGTCCTCACCCGACCCGCCCAGCCCGCGGTCGAACGCGCACCGGCGGCGATCGGCTCGGCGGCGGGGCCGACCGCGACGATCTCTTCGACGCCGGTGGCCGCGGCGTAAGCCCCGACCTCACGATGCAGCTCGGCCGACCCGTCGCCGAGCTCGCGCATCTCGCCGAGGACGGCCCAACGTCGGCGGCCGCCGGCCATGGCGGCCAGCGCGTCGAGCGCAGCCCGGACCGACTCGGGGTTGGCGTTGTAGGCGTCGTCGACGACGACGAGCCCGTCGTCGCGCCGGCGGACCGCCATCCGGTGCGCGCTGCGGATCTGCGCCTCGCCCAGGGCGGCCGCGACGGCCTCGAGATCGAGGCCGGCAGCGAGAGCGGCAGCAACAACGGCGGCCGCATTGCGGGCCAGGTGCGCGCCATGATCCTGCAGCGCCACCGCGACGTCGCCCGGCCCGGCCACCAGCCGGAAGTGTGGCCTGGCCAGGTCGTCCAGTCGGAGGTCGACGACGCGGACATCAGCGTCGGCAGCCGTGCCGAAGGTGACGACACGCGCGTTGGTCCGGGTGCGCATCCCCAGCACAAGCGGGTCGTCAGCATTGAGAACAGCCACCCCGTCCGCCGGGAGCGCCTCGACGAGCTCGCCTTTGGCCGCGGCGACACCCGCCCGCGAGCCGAACTCGCCGAGATGCGCGGCGCCGACGTTGAGCACCACGGCGATCGTCGGCCTCGCGATGCCGCACAGGTAGCGGATGTGACCCACCCCGCGAGCGCTGTATTCGCAGACCAGGTGGCAGGTCCGCTCGTCGATGCGCAGGACGGTGAGCGGAAGGCCGATCTCGTTGTTGAACGAGTTCTCCGGCGCCACCGTCGGACCCCGGTGCGCGAGCACCTGCGCGAGCAGATCCTTGGTTGACGTCTTGCCGACCGAACCCGTGATCCCGATGACGCGGCAGCCCGGCGCGGCGGCCAGCACGCCCGCCGCGAGCGACCCCAGCGCGCGTTGCGGGTCGTCCACCACGATCGCAGGGACGCCGACGTCGCGGGCCGCGAGAACAGCGACGGCACCGGCGGCGACCGCCGCCGCAGCGAAGTCATGACCATCCGCGGTCTCACCCGGCAGGCAGACGAACAGCGAACCCGGCTCACACCGGCGCGAGTCGATGACGACCGTGCCGGTGACGCGCAGCTGCGGCGTAGCGGCACCTGCCAGCCTGCCACCGGTGCTCCGGCAGATGTCCTCGAGACCGAGCGCGATCATGCGACACCCACGGCGAAGCCCTTGGCCGCCAACAGATCACGCACGACGAGCCGGTCGTCGAACGGCACCGTGCGACCGGCTTGTTCCTGTCCTTGCTCATGGCCCTTGCCGGCGATGACGACGACGTCACCACTGCGCGCCTCGGCCAGCGCACGATCGATCGCCACTCGCCGGTCTGGCTCGACGACGATGCGCGCCGCTGCGTCGGCCGAACGCACGCCCGCCTCCATGGCCGCAAGGATCGCGAGCGGGTCCTCCGAGCGCGGGTTGTCGCTCGTCAGAATCGCGACGTCGGCTCCGGTGGCGAGGGCGGCGCCCATCAGGGGTCGCTTGCTGCGGTCGCGGTCGCCGCCGCACCCCAGCACCGCGACGACCCGTCCGCTGCCCGCAAGCGCACGGGCTTCGTCGAGCAGGAGCGCCACGGCCTGCGGTGTGTGGGCGTAGTCGACGAGCACCGCGTAAGGCTGGCCGCGGTCGACCCGCTCCATCCGTCCGGGGACGGAGGCGAGACCGGCGATGCCAGCGGCCACGGCCTCGGGCGGCATCCCCGCCTCGACGAGTCCGACGAACGCCAACGCGGCGTTGCGCAGGTTGAACCGGCCGGGCAGCGACACGTGCACCGGATGGCTCTCGCCCTGCGGCGAGACCAGCGTCAAGTCGCCGCCTTCCACCGACACGGACTCGTGCGTGCGCCGCCACGCGGTCATGCCGTCCGGTCCCGGTCCACCGACGGTCGTGACCGGCACCTGCGCGTCCGCCGCCAGGCGACGACCCCAGCTGTCATCGACGTTCACCACGCCCCGTGCCGACATCGACGGCGTGAACAACATCGCTTTGGCGGCGTAATAGGACTCCATGTCGGGATGGAAGTCCAGATGGTCCTGCGAGAGGTTGGTGAACGCCGCCACCGCAAACCTGGTGCCGGTCACGCGGTCGAGTGCGAGCGCGTGGCTGGACACCTCCATCGCGACAGCGTCGACACCGCGCTCGCGCATCACCGCGAACAGCGCCTGGAGGTCGGTCGCCTCCGGTGTCGTGCGCTGGCTCGGGATGACTTCCCCGGCGATGTGCGTCTCGATGGTGCCGACGAGGCCGGTGGAGCGACCCGCCGCACGCAGCCCCGCGTCGATCAGGTAGGCCGTCGTCGTCTTCCCGTTGGTGCCGGTGACGCCGAGGACGAGCATGTCGCTGGACGGGTCGCCGTAGACCCATGCCGACGCCTCTCCGGTGACGGCCCGCGGGTCCGGGACCTCGACGACGGCCGCAACCCCCGCAGCGGTCGCGGCTTGGACCGAGGCCGGATCGGTGAGTACGACGGTCGCGCCGGCCGCCACCGCCTCAGCGACATGGACGATGCCGTGGGTGCGTTCACCGGCACGGGCGAGGTAGACGTCCTGCGGTCGCACGAGACGTGAGTCGTGGGTGATGCCGGCGACGCGGGCGTCAGCGGCACCGTGCAGGCGCGCACCGGGTATCCGCCCGAGCAGCCCCCCGATCTCCTGCTGGCGCACCCGGTGGGGCCGGAGCGACTCAACCATCGGCTTGCAGGCTACCGGTGATCACCATGTGAGGCGGGCGACGGGCGGCTTGGTGCCGGTCGGCGGAATCTTCAACGTCTGCAAGGCGAAGCTCATCACGTTGTGGAAAACCGGCGCAGCGACCAAACCGCCGAAGTGGCCGGCCCGGGGATTCTGCAGGACGACCTCGACGAGGAGCTTCGGTGCGTCGGCGGGACCGAAGCCGACGAACGACGACGTGTAGCCGGAGCCGGCGTAGCCGCCGTGCCCGTTGGGCCGTTGCGCGGTCCCGGTCTTGCCGGCGATGCGGTATCCGGGGATGCGGGCGAGCGGCGCGGTCCCCTCGTTGCTGGTGACCGCCTCGAGCATGTCGCGCAGCTGACGAGCGACCTTGGCGTCGATGACCCGGTGTTGCTCGGGCGTGGGCGACGGGTGGAGATGGCCGTCCGGGTCGATGGTGCCGCCGACGAGGTTGGGAGTGACGCGTACGCCGCCGTTCGCGATCGTCGCGTAGACGCTCGCCACTTGCAGCGCGGTGACGCCGACGCCCTGCCCGAACGCGACCGTGGGCAGGGTCGTGTTGGTCCAGTCGCCGAGGCGGGGCAGCAGACCCTGTCCGTCGCCCGGCAGCCCGACCCCGGTCTCGGATCCGAAGCCGTAGGCGCGCAGGTAGTGGTAGAGACGCGCGGCCCCGAGCTTGCGCGCCACCTCGATGGTTCCGATGTTGCTCGACTTGGCCAGCACGCCGCTCAAGGTCAGCCGCTCGGTGCCGTGCACCTCCGCGTCGTGGAACGTCGTCCCGGCGTAATGCAGCACGGGCGGGATCGTGAACGGCGAGGTCGGCCGGAACAAGCCCTCCTGCAGGGCGGCCGACATCGTGATGACCTTGTTGACGCTGCCGGGCTCGTAGACGTCACTCACCGCCGGGTCGCCGAAGGCGGACAGCGGGCTCGCCGAAGGGTTGTTGGGGTCGAAGCCGGGCGCTACGGCGAGGGCGAGCAACCGTCCGGTGGTGGGGTCCATGACGATGACGGTGCCGCTGTCCGCGTGCACGGCCTTGACCTGCGCCGTGATCGCCTGCTGCGCCTTCCACTGGATGTCGCGCTGGATCGTCAGCTGCAGTCCGGTGCCGGGCTCGGCCGGACGCAGGATGTCGTGCCCGTCGGGGATCGGCGAACCCGACAACCCGGTCTCGAAGGTGCGCTCACCGTCGTGTCCAGCGAGCAGCTTCTGGAAGGAGTACTCGAGCCCGGCGAGGCCGGTGCCCTCCGCGTTGGCGAACCCGACGACGTTGGAGGCCAGCGTCCCCGCGGGGTAGATCCGGCGCGTCGCCGGGAGCACACCGATGCCGGGGAGCTCGAGCGCCAGGACCTTGACGGCGAGCTGAGGGGTGACGGCGCGAGACAGGTAGACGAACGACGTGTCCTGCTGCATCCGCTGTTGCAGAGTCGCTGCGTCGATGCCGAGCAGGGGCGCGAGCTGCTGGGACTCCGCCGCGGCGTCGGTCACCTTGTGCGGGTCGGCGTAGATGTCGCGCGCATCGACGGTCTCCGCGAGTGGTTGCCCGTCCCGATCGAGGATCTGCCCGCGCGGAGCGGACAGCGCGACGGTGTGCAGCCGCTGCTTCTGGGCCA
>JAVEEE010000404.1 GCA_030840615.1 Frankiaceae bacterium
GACGCGCGCCGATGACGCCTTCTCCGAGGCGGCCATGGAAGACCGCAAGCGCGAGGGCTACTTCTGATGGTCGTCCTCGCTCCCGGCGCCGCCCATCGGCCGTATCCGGCGTCCGACTCGACGGCCGCCGTCAGGTTCGCGTCGCCGATCGTCCGGAAGCGGACGGTGCGCCGCTCGGCGGTCTCGCCGTCCCGGAGCGGCGTGAACTCGTTGACCAGGTAGAGCATGTCGCCACGCTGGACCACCTCGCGCTGGTGGGCGAAGTAGATCGACGGGAGCTCGATGTTCTCGGCGGCGAGGTATTGCCACACGTCGAGCTCGGTCCAGTTGGACAGCGGGAAGACCCGGATGTTCTGGCCCGGCAGGACATGGCCGTTGTACAGGCTCCACAGCTCCGGGCGCTGGTTCTTCGGGTCCCACTGGCCGAACTCGTCGCGAAAGGAGAACACCCGCTCCTTGGCCCGCGCCTTCTCCTCGTCGCGGCGGGCGCCACCGAACACCGCGTCGAACTGGCCGTCGAGGATCGCGTCGAGCAACGTGACCGTCTGGAGCGGGTTGCGGATGCCGTCCGGCCGCTCCCTGACCCGGCCCTTGGCGATCGACTCCTCGACGCTCGCCACGACGAGGCGGACGCCGAGCCGCTCGACGGTCGAGTCCCGAAACTCGAGGACCTCGTCGAAGTTGTGCCCGGTGTCGATGTGCATGACCGGGAAGGGCACCCGCGCAGGCGCGAACGCCTTGGCCGCCAGGTGCAGCATGATCACGGAGTCCTTGCCTCCGCTGAACAGCAGCACCGGCCGCTCGAACTCGGCCGCAACCTCACGAATGATGTGGATCGACTCGGCTTCGAGCGCCTGCAGATGGGTCAGCTCGTAGGTTGCAGACGCGTTCACCGCACCATTATCCGGTACGGCGGCTGGGCGCCGTATATCCGGTACGGCGGCTGGGCGCCGTAACCAGCTCAGGCCGGCTAGCCGGCCTGGGTCCAGTTGACCTGCATCGTCGGCTGACCGTCGGGCGGGCACTGGGCGAAGATGTGGGTCTCGAACTCACCGAGGCCGATGGTGTTGCCACCGACGTCGGTGATGCCGAAGGGCGAGACGATCGGGAACGTCGTCGCCGGGATCTGCCAGAACTGCGCCTGGATCGTGGTGACCGCGCCGCGCAGCGGCACGATCTGGACGAAGGTCGCTGCGACGCTCATGTTGAACGGCTCGACGAACAGGTCACCGGAGCACAGGCCGAGGTTGGACGTGACCGCCTTGCCGACCAGCGTCACCTGACGGACCTGCGCGATCTTCTGGTTGGTGCACTGGCCCAAGCCGCTCAGCAGCCAGTGGTAGCCGTCAGCCTGCTTGTCGATGGCGATCGAACCACCGCCCGAGCACACCACGTCCGTGGTGGCAGCCAGGGCCGAGGGACTCACTCCGATGATGAGGCCGGAGGCCGTCACGACAGCGACTGAGCCCCGGAGAGCGAGGCGACGGGCACGGGACACGAAGGGGCCAGCGAGCATTGCAACTCCCGAAGTGAAGTGGGTGGGCGCACCTTCCCCATGTACGTGCCGATTCCTGCTGCGGTTCGACACATTTCAGGAGATTTTTTCGAAACCGGGCAACGTGGCACAAACCCGACGGGGTGGGCTACGCGTCGGCCGTCCGGTCTGATGCCTGCGGGTTCCGGAGGGCCGCCGGCGGGCGGTGCTCCGGCCGCAACCTGACCTCCCAGGGACGTTCCCAGAGCGTGAACACCAGACCGGCGAGGACGACGCACCCGGCGAAGACAACCGCCACGGCACCCAGGGCCTCGGTGCCGCTGGCGAACCGCGTCTTGTGGAAGTGCGCGACCAGCACGAGAACGGGCCAATGCACCAGATACAAGGCATAGGACCACTGCCCCGCCCGGACCAGCCACGGGAGTCGCAGCAGGCTCGCCGACCGGCGCAGGTCCGATCGCGCCGCCGCGACGATGAGGACCGCGAACGGGACGAGGGTGACGACGACCTGCCAGCGCCCGTCGTGCAGCACGTCCACGGCCGCGAACGCCCCGACCGCCAGCGCCACCGCGAACGACAAGGGGATCCGCGGGACCCGACCCGCGCGGACCTCGACCGCGAGCACGATGCCGATGACGAACTCCGCCAACCGCACCGGCGGAAACCGCGAGACGAAGAAGTCCTTGGCGGTCGGGTCGAGCCGATCCGCATAGCTCGGCTCGGCGATCGCGACGGCTAGCGGTACGGCGACCGCGACGAGCAGCAGCAGCCGACGCGCGAGCACTCCGGCCCGTCGTACGCCGATCAACAACAGCGGGAACAGGGCGTAGAAGAACGCCTCGCATGACAGCGACCAGCTGGGTGTGTTGACGGCGCCGAAGTAGCTCTGGTGCGGCACCCAGGCATGCACGAGCAGCAGCGACGTCACCGCCGGGCCGGTCGAGACGCTCACGTCGAGAGCCAGCAGGATCGCCAGCATCGCCGCCCACGTCAGGACATGGTTGGGCAGGATGCGCGCGGCGCGACGGCGGAAGAAGCCACCCGAGCCGACCGCCTGACCGGCGCTCCAGGTCAGGACGAACCCGCTCAAGATGAAGAAGAAGCCCACGCCGGTCGGGCCGGCATAGGTCACCCGTGCATAAGGCTTCACGTTGGGCATGAGCGGGCCGAGAAAGATCCCGACGTGAAGAGAGAAGACGGCGGCCGCGGCGAAGAAGCGCAGTGACGTCAGGCTGTCCAGAACCGCCGGTGCACGCGCTGAGACGGCTTCATCGGCGGACATGGACCGATACTTCTCCCGTGACCCGAGCCGGCGGCGGTGCCCCGCCGTACCGGCTTCGCGCATTTCTCCTCTGGTCGTCGATCGCCGTCGTGGCGTTCGACGTGCGCGCTGCGGTCATCCTGTCGACGAAGAACTTCCGTCCGATCAACGACTCCGCCGACTATGTGCGGCTGGGGGTCTCGCTCGCCCACGGCCACGGCTTCGGCTCGACGCACTTCGCGCCGGGTGGTGGCCCGACCGCGTTGCGACCGCCGCTGTGGCCGATGGCGTTGTCGACGAGCTTTCGCGTGCTCGGCCACAACCTCTACCGCGCCCGGCTGTTCGAGGCCGGGCTCGGCGCACTGCTCGCGGTGCTCGTCGGGATCCTCGGCGCGCAGCTGTGGGGCGAGCGGGTGGGTGCGGTCGCGGGAATGGTCGTTGCGCTCTACCCGCCCCTCGTCCTGACCAGCGTCTCGGTGATGTCCGAGGCGCTGTTCCTCCCGCTCGAGATCGGCGTCGTTATCGCCGCGCTGGCGGCGCGACGGTCCGGCCGGGTGCGGTGGCTCGTCGTCGCGGGCGTCGGGCTGGGGTTGCTCGCCCTGACGAGGCCGATCGGCATCGTCATGCTGCTGCCCGCGGTCCTGCTGGTGCGCACGCCGGACCTGCGCCGGACGCTGCGCCACGCCGCCATCCTGGCCGGCCTCGGGGTGCTGGTCGTGCTGCCCTGGGAGATCCGCGACTACCACCGCATGCACGCTTTCGTGCCGGTGACGACCCAAGTGGGCTACCTGCTGTCGGGCACCTACAACGCAACATCGGCCGCCGATGACGACCACCCGGCCGAGTGGCGGCCGCCCTTCCTCGACCCCACTCTGGCAGCGGAGACACAGACCCACCCCCACGCCAACGAGCTCCAGCTGGGTGAGCTGTTGCGACGCGACGCATACCGCTACGTCGGCGACCACCCCGGATACGTTGCTGTGGTGATGTTTCGCAACGGTCAGCGACTGCTCGACCTCGCCGGCCTCAACGAGGAGCGAACCGTCGTGCACGGCGAGTACGGCCTGGGCCGGACCGCGGCCGACTGGAGCTATGCGACCTGGTTCGTGCTGCTCGCGCTGGCCGGCGTCGGTGCCTTCCTGCGACGCACGCGCGCCGCGCCGGCTGCGATGTGGCTCGTGCCGGTGATGCTGTTCGCCGCCACGTTGCCGCTGCAGAGCTTCTCCCGCTTCCGCGCGCCGGCCGAGCCGTTTCTCGCGTTGCTCGCAGCCCTCGCGGTGTGCGCCGCCGGCAATGCGGTGACTGCGCGGCGATGACCGACTCGCGACGAGCCAACGTCGATGTCGGTGTCGTGACCTGGAACACCGCCGATCTCACCGTCAGTGCGCTGCGCCGGTTGCTCGACACCGACCAGGGCTGCGAGCTGCGCGTGCTCGTGCACGACAACGCGTCGTCGGACGGGACGCCGGACGCGGTGCGCACGCAGGTGCCGGAAGCCGACGTGGAGGTGTGTCCCGACAACCTCGGCTTCGCCGCCGGGGTCAACCGCTTGCTGGCGCGCTCGCACGCCGACTGGTTTCTCGCTCTCAACTCGGACGCCTGGCCCGCGCCCGGCGCGATCGGTGCGATGGTCGCCGCGGCCGAGCGACACCCGCGCGCCGCAGCGATCGCACCCCGCCTCGAGCGGCCTGATGGGACCCTCGAGCACTCGACGCATCCCTTTCCCTCGGTCGGCATCGCACTCGCGAGCGGGGTGGGCGTGCGCGGAGCCTGGGCCGAGCGGCACGCGTTGTATGGCGCGTGGGCGCACGACCGGGAGCGAGCCGTCGACTGGGCCGTCGGCGCGGCCCTGCTGATGCGGCGCAGCGCGATCGAGGAGATCGGTGGTCTCGACGAGTCGTTCTTCATGTACGTCGAGGACCTCGAGTGGGGTCATCGAGCGTGGCAGCGCGGGTGGGAGATCTGGTTCACGCCGGAGGCGCTCGTCGTCCACGTCGGCAACGCCTCGGGCCAGCGTCGCTACGGCGCGAGCCGCACCGCCACCTGGCTCGCCAACACCTACCTCTTCTACCGCCGCCATCACGGCCGGCTCTCGACCGCCGCTTACCGCGCCGCCAACGCGTTCGGCGCGCTCGTCGCGACCGCCAAGGCGCTCGGCCGGCGGGACCGCGGCCGCGCCAGGTTCTGGTTGCGGCAGGTGCCCCTGCACCTTGTTCCCAGCCGGCCTCCGGCCGGGGGGAAGCGCGGTTGACCGTGCGCGTCCTGGTGCTCAGCAGCCTCTATCCGCCGCACGCCCTCGGCGGCTACGAAATGTCGTGCGCCGACGTCATGAGCCGCTTCGCCGCGCGCGGGCACGACGTCACCGTTCTCACCACCGACACCCGTCTCGCCGATGTCGCTGATGAAGCCGATGTCGCTGATGTCGCTGAACCGCAGGTACGCCGACAGCTGCGCTGGTATTGGCGGGATCATCAGATCGTGCAGCCAGGGGTGCGGGCGCGACTCGCGCTCGAACGCCACAACCGGGCGACGTTGCAGCGAACGCTGCGCGAGGTCGCTCCCGACGTCGTGTCCGTGTGGTCGATGGGAGCGATGTCACTCGGGCTGGTCGACGTGCTGAACAACAGCGGTGTCCCCGTGCTCTACGCGGTCTGCGACGAGTGGCCCGTCTACGGCCCGCGGCTCGACGGGTGGCTGGCGGGCTTCACCCGCCGCCGCGGCCGCGCGGTCGCACCCGTCGTACGACGCCTCACGGGCCTGCCGACTACAGCCCCCGCGCCCCGCGCCGCAACGTTCGGCTGGCTCAGCCGGTTCGTCCGCGACCGTGCACTGGAGGTCGCGGGCTGGCAGCCCGCGCACGAGACCGTGACCTACAGCGGCATCGACCCGGCCGACTTCCCGCTGACGGCAGGCCGCGAAACCGGGTGGCGCTGGCGGCTGCTCTGCGTCGGCCGGGTCGAGCCTCGCAAGGGTTTCGCCACCGCGGTCGAGGCGCTCGCAACACTGCCGGCGGAAGCGACGTTGCGCATCGCCGGGCCGGACGACGGCAGCCACACGGCCGAGCTGACCGAGCTGGCGCAACGGCTCGGGGTCGTCGACCGGGTCACGTTCGGGGCGGTCCCGCGCTCGGAGCTCCGCCGGGTCTACGCCGACGCCGATGCGCTGCTGTTCACCAGCGCCTGGCAGGAGCCGTTCGGGCTCGTGCCGGTCGAAGCGATGGCCAGCGGCACGCCGGTCGCGGCGGCCGCGACCGGTGGCGCCAAGGAGTTCCTCGTCGACGGTGGCAACTGCCTCGTCGTACCGGCGCGGGACCCGGCGGCACTCGCCGCCGCGGTCTGTCGGCTGGCCGACGACGCCGCGTTGCGAACCCGGCTCGTGGCGGGTGGCCATGCCACGGCCGGCGACCTCAGCGTCGATGCCCTCGCCGACGTCATGGAGCAATGGCACCTCGCCGCGGCCGCGCGTTTCGCCGACGGCGAGCCGGCGCACCGGCCGGCACCCGGACAGGCGGCCGCGTCGTGACCGGCGACATGACCGTCGGCGCGGTGACGGCTCGCGTCGCAAGCGCCGGCTGGGCGCAGACCAGCGCCCGCGCCTCGGTTGTCGTCGCGACGCACAATCGCGTCGGCTTTCTTCCGGGACTGCTCGAAGCACTCGCCGCGCAGTCGTTGGACGTCGAGGTGGTCATCGCGGATGACGGGTCGAGCGACGGCACGTGGCCGTGGCTGGAGGTTTTCGCTGCGCATACGTCGCTGCCGTTGCTGGCGCTGCGCCTCGACCACACCGGCGGACCGTCGGTCCCCCGCAACACTGCCGCCGCCTCCGCGCGCACCGACGTGCTCGCGGTGACCGACGACGACTGCCTGCCCGAGCCCGGTTGGGCCGCTGGGCTGGTCGATGCGTTGGCCGGCGGCGCGTGGATCGCCCAGGGCGCGACCCGGCCGGTCGACTGCAGGCACGGGCCGTGGGACCGCGCCGTGTCGGTGTCGGCGCCGAGTGGGTTGTTCGAGACCTGCAATCTGGGCTTCCCGCGCGAACGGTTCGTCGACCTCGGCGGGTTCCCGACGTTCAACGTGCTGGCTCACCTGCCGCGCGGCTTCGGCGAGGACGTCGTCTTCGGCGCCCTGGCGGCTCGCGAAGGCGGGCTCGCCTGGGCCGGCGACGCCGTCGTGCGGCACCGATGGATCTCGACCACGTTCACCGAGCATCTGCAGGGCATCAAGCGCCTCGCCGGTTTCCCGTGGCTCGCG
>JAVEEE010000099.1 GCA_030840615.1 Frankiaceae bacterium
CGAATGCAACCGCTTCCTCGGTGAGGTCACCGACTGGGAGATGCGCGAGTATTTCGAGTTCTTCTAGTGCGGGAGCTCTTCTAGTGCAGGCGACACTTCAGCCGCTGCTGGTCGACCATCACGTCCATGGCGTCGTCGACCGGCCGCTCGACCGAGCAGCGTTCGAGCTGCTCATCAACGAAGGCGGGCAGCCTGCCCGGCCCGGTGACAGCCACTTCGACTCTCCCGTCGGTCTCGCAATCCTGACCCACTGCGGACCGCTGCTCGGACTCCACGGCGAGCGCTCGCCGGAGGCCTACCTGCAGGTTCGGTCACTGCTCGGCGCCGAGACGGTCAACCGGCGGCTCATCCACGCGGCGGGATGCGCCGCCTTGCTGGTCGACACAGGTCACCGTGGCAGCGAGGTGGTCGGGCCGACCCGCATGGCTGCGCTGGCCGGCGTGCCCGCCTTGACCGTGAGCCGCATCGAACGGGTGGCCGAGGAAGCCGCTGCGCACGCACCGGGCCCGCAGGAATGGCTCGACGGCCTCGGCCGGGCGCTGGCGGATGCCGCCGCCACGAGCGTGGGCTTCAAGACGATCGTGGCCTACCGTCACGGCTTCGATCTCGACGCCGACGTGCCCGGCCGCGACGAGGTGCAGCAAGCCGCGGCAGGCTGGTTCGACGGCGGTCCCGACCGCCTCGACTCGCCGGTCCTGCTGCGACACGTGTTGCACACGGCGCTGGACGCCGCCGCCGAACGGAGGATTCCGGTGCAGGTGCACGCGGGGTTCGGCGACACCGACCTCACCCTGCACCGGGCCGATCCCTCGGTCTTCACGCCGTGGGTGCGGGAGTTCGGCCGGCGTGGGGTCGACCTGGTCTTCTTGCACTGCTACCCCTACCACCGTCAGGCGGCCTATCTGGCGACGGTGTTTCCGCACGTGTTCTTCGACGTGGGGTGCATGTTCCACTACACCGGCGCGAGTGCCGGCACCGTGCTGGCGGAGGCGATGGAGCTCGCGCCGTGGACGAAGCTGCTCTACAGCTCGGACGCCTTCGGCCTCGCGGAGTTCGTCTACCTGGGCGCGGCGCTGTTCCGCCGCGCTCTCGACCGCGTGCTCGGCGGTTGGGTCGACGCCGGCGACTGCCCGGCCGACACCGCCGCGGACATCCACGCTGCGGTCTGTTCGCGCAATGCCCGCCGCCTCTACCGACTCGACCTGGACCCGACGCAGCACGAGGAGAACGTGTGACGACCAACAACGCCGGCGACGGCAGCCGGATCTCCTACTTTGCGGGTCAGTTCGTCCCGCACGAGCAGGCGAAGGTGCCGATCACGGCGCATGTCATGAACTACGGAACCGGCTGCTTCGAGGGCATCCGCGCCTACTGGAACGCCGACGCGGCGCAGCTCTACGTCACGCTCCTCGAGGAGCACGTCGACCGGTTGCTCCGCTCGGCGCGCATCCTCAAGCTCGACTTCGACGGGACCCGCGATGAGCTGTGCTCGATGGTCCTCGAGCTGCTACGCCGCAACGACCTGCGTGAGGACGCCTACATCCGGCCGCTCGTCTACAAGGCAGACGAGACGATCAAGGTCATGTTGACCGGGCTGCGGACGGAGCTGGCGGCGTACTGCCAGCCTATGGGTGCCTATCTCGACATCGATCGCGGCCTGCGGTTGACGGTGTCGTCATGGCAGCGCATCGACGACAACGCGATCCCGGCGCGGGCGAAGGTGATCGGCTCCTACGTCAACGCAGCACTCGCGTCGGACGACGCGCGCCAGAAAGGTTTCGACGAAGCGTTGATGCTGACGGGCGACGGGCATCTGGCCGAAGCATCGTCGTCCAACTTGTTCCTCGTCGCGAACGGTCGCCTGTTCACACCGCGCGGCAGCGACGACATCCTTGTCGGCATCACCCGCGCGGCGGTGATGGAGCTCGCCGCGGAGATGGGTGTCGGCGTCAGCGAGGCCAGCATCGACCGCAGCGAGGTCCTGGCAGCCGACGAGGTCTTCCTGTGCGGCACCGGTGTGCAGGTGGCGCCGGTGACAGAGATCGACGGCCGGATCATCGGCGCCGGCGCCCCGGGCCAGGTGACGCTGGCCCTCCAGAAGCGCTACCTGGAGGTCATGCGCGGCGAGGTCGCCGACCACGCGGCCTGGCGGACGCCGGTCTACGACGCCCCGGCGGCCGACTCGCCGTGACCCGACGCGCGCCGATCCGCGTCGCCGAGGTCCTCGAGGTCACGCTGCCGCTGCTGCGTCCCTTCGTCACGGGCTTCGGCGTGACGCCGTCGCGGCGTACCGTCCTCGTGCACCTCGTGGGCGAGGACGGCACGCAAGGATGGGGTGAGGCGGCGGCGCTGGACCACCCGTACTACCTGCCGGACACGACCAGCACGACGTTCGAGACGACCCACGAGTATGCGCTGCCGCTCGCGTTGGCCACCGGCAGCCTGGACCCCGCCGACGTGTCCGGTGCGCTGCAGCGCATCCGCGGCAACACCTTCGCGCGAGCGGGGGTCGAGCAGGCCTTCTGGTCACTGACCGCCGCCACCGCCGGGGTCTCCTTGCGCGAGCTCATCGGCGGATCACTGGATCAGGTCCCCGTCGGGGAGAGCCTCGGCATCACCGACACGATCGAGGAGACGCTCGACGAGGTGCTGCTCCGGCTGGACGAGGGCTACCGGCGCATCAAGCTGAAGATC
>JAVEEE010000469.1 GCA_030840615.1 Frankiaceae bacterium
TACGCGGCCGAGCCGAGCCGGCGTCAGCTTGCGGCGGTCAGGGAGACGACCAGGGAGCTGGGCGCTCGCTTCGACCTGCGGGTCATGGCGAGCTTCGGAGGCACGATCGCGGTGGACTCGGAGCAGCTGGTGACCACGCTCGTCTCGGGGCCGATCGGGGGCTGCCTTGGCGCCCGGCATCTCTCGGAGCAGCTCGGGATCAGCAACATCGTCTGTACGGATGTCGGCGGCACCAGCTTCGACTGGGCCCTGATCGTCGACGGCGAGCAGCAGATCACGCTCGATCCCGACATCGCCCACTTCAAGCTCAACCTGCCGATGGTCCGCATCGACACGGCGGGGGCGGGCTCTGGCATGTACGTTCGCGTCAACCCCCTTTCCAAACGCGTGGAGTTCGGTCCGGACAGCGCCGGCAGCCGCATCGGCGTGTCGAACCCGCAGGGCGGCGTGTCCACCGTGACGGTGACCGACTGCGGCCTCGTCGTGGGCTGGCTCAATCCCGACTACTTCCTCGGCGGCGAGCTGCAGCTGAGCCTCGACGCGGCGCGCGAGGGCGTGCGCCGCCAGCTCGCCGAGCCGCTTGGCTTGAGCGTCGAGGTGGCGGCGGCCGGCGTGTTGGAGCTATTCGAGTCGGACCTCAAACACCACCTCGAAACGGCGGTGATGGGACAGGGCTTCGAGCCGGCGGACTTTACGTTGCTCAGCTACGGCGGCGGCGGCCCCCTGCACGTCGGGGGATTCAGCGAAGGGCTTGGGTTCCAGGACGTCCTCGTCCCCAGCTGGGCGGCGGCGTTCTCCGCCTTCGGGTGCGTGTGCGCCGACTACAGCTATCGCTTCGACCGGCAGATCGACATGGAGCTGCCACTCGACGCGCCCGCCGAGGAGCGGGGCGCGTTCGTCGACAAGCTCAAGCAGATCTGGAAGCAGCTCGAGCTGAGGATCGTGAGCGAGTTCGCGCAGAGCGGCGTGGCGTCCTCAGCCATCTCCTTGACCCCGCGCGTACGCATGCAGTACACCGGTCAGCTGAACGACATCGAGGTGGAGGTGGCGCTCGACCGGCTCGCAGGCCCGGACTCGCTTGTCGTGCTCGTCGACGAGTTCGAGCGCCTCTACGGGAGGATCTACGCGAGCGCCGCGAGGTCCCCGGAGCTGGGCTACTTCCTGACGCTCGCCGTGATGACGGGCACGCTGCCCGTGGAAAAGCCAGTGCTCCCGGAGGAACCGGTCCAGCCGAACGCGACTCCCGAGGCGGCGCGCAAGGGGACCCGTCGCGTGTTCACCCGCGGGGAGTGGACCGAAACGCCCACCTACGAGATGGACGAGCTCGCCGCCGGCTCCCAGGTGCGGGGACCGGGAATCATCGAGGCGCCGTCCACCACGTTCGCGGTACCGGCCGCGAGCGTCGCTGAGCTCGACACCCATCGGATCTTCCATCTCAGGCGGGCGTGATGCACACGGCGACCACGACCGTTTCCTCCATCGGCTGGGACCGGCAGACGCTGCGGGAGATGCTCGTGGCGTCCGAGGACGCTTTCTCGTCGACCGGCCACTACGGCGCCTGCGAGCGGCTGGAGATGAAGGAAGGCGATCCGATCCTCTACGAGAAGCTGCACTCCCGCGTGCGCGGCGGGGTCGTGAGCGCGCGCGAGAATGCGAAGCGGATCGCCGCCAGCCCGCTTGTGGCCCAGATGGGCGAGCTCTGCTTCTCACTCTGCACGCCCGAGGGCGACACCCTCGCGCTGTCCACCGGGATCATCGTGCACGTCCAGACGATGAGCGAGGCGATCAAGTACATGATCCGCCACGACTACGAGACGAATCCCGGCATCAAAGACGGCGATATCTTCGTCAACAACGACCCGCAGATCAGCAATGTGCACTGCGCGGACGTCCAGACGTTCGTGCCGATCTTCTACGAGGGCGAGCTGATCAGCTGGGCGGCGTCGGTGACGCACGAGTTCGATGTCGGCGCGTCGGCCCCTGGCAGCAACTCGGTGGGGCCGATCAATCGCTTCGAGGACGGCATAGACCTGCCCGCGATGCGCTGCGGCGAGAACGATCGCCTGTTCGCCGACTATGTCGGGCGCTGCACGAAGGCCGTCCGCTCGCCGCTGTACTGGACGCTCGACGAGAAGACGCGCATCGCCGGGTGCCACATCCTGCGCAAGCTCGTCTTGGGGGTGGTCGCCGATCACGGGATCGACGCCTACAAGCAGTTCGTCCGCGAGGCCGTGGAAGACGGGCGGCGGTCGTTCGTAGAGAGGATCCGCGAGCAACTCGTGCCCGGCACGTACCGCGCCTCGGTGTTCATGGACTACCAGTTCTCCCAGGAGGCGGCCCTGCCGGAGGAGGCCGCGGTCGACGAGCTGTTCCACGTGCCGGTGAAGGTGACCGTCGCACCGGAAGGCCGGCTCGACATCAGCCTCCAGGGCGCCAACTCCTGGGGTTACCACTCGTTCAACTGCACCCCGGTCGCGATGCGGGGTGGGCTCTGGGCGCTGCTGGCGCAGACCCTCATGAGCAACGACAAGGTGAATGCCGGCTCGACGTTCGCCGT
>JAVEEE010000486.1 GCA_030840615.1 Frankiaceae bacterium
GATCAGGAAGGCGGCAAACGCTCCCACGACGAGCTGGCCCCAACCGAGGTAGCCCAGGGCGAGCCCGATCACGCCGGAGAGCTTCACGTCGCCGAAGCCCATCCCCCGCGGCTGGATGAGTGCCACGACGAAGTAGAAGGCATACAGGGCCGCCATGGCGATCAGAGCCCGCTCGAAGGGCCATGCCTCGCCCGCAACCGCCGCAGCGAGCCCCAGGAGGCCCGCAACGACGACGTACGACGGCAGCGTGAGCGCGTCGGGGAGGCGGTGGTGATCGAAGTCGATCATCGCGAGGGCCACGCCCACCGCGGCGAGGTAGAGATACGCCGCGAGCACCGGGTGTGAGCCGAAATGCCACGCGAGCAGAGCGAACAGCACACCGGTGGTCAGTTCGACGAGGGGATACCGCCGGGAGATGGGCTGCCCGCAATGACGGCACCGGCCACGAAGGATCAGCCAGGACAGCACCGGGATGTTGTCCCGCGGCGAGATCTCGGCGTCGCACGACGGACAGTGCGACGGCGGCCGGACGACGGACTCGCTTCGGGGCACGCGCCAGATGACGACGTTGAGGAAGGAACCGATGGCCAGCCCCAGCAGACCGCAGAACACGGTCAGGAAGGCGGTCACCGCCAGACCCTATCGGCGCTTTCCCTAGGGAAGCTCGAGCTCCAGTGTGGTGCGGATCAGCTCTCCGATGGGGAGATCGTCGCCCCCGTCGTAGAACAGGACCGAACCCTGCAGGCTGTTGGTCTCGCCGCAGAAGTCCTCCGCCAACATCAGACCGATCAACGAGTCATGCGAGCTCGTGTGCTGGTTGACGCTGCCCTGCGCCAGGTAGGCCCCGCCGGTCGGGCTGGTGATGCCCTGGTTGTTCTGGTAAAAGTTGCGGCCGGCGACTGCCATGACGCCCGGGATATAGGGACCGCCGGACCAGGTCGACTTGTTGTCCAGGGTGATGTCGCCGTCGGTCTTGGGGCAGCCCCGGTTGTTGCTCGACTCGGTGATCAGCGTCGTGGCACCGGAGATCGACGCCGTGTGCGAGTTACCAAGGTGAATGCTGCCCTGGTAGACGTAGTAGACGCCCGGATAGGCCGTGCCGTTGTCGTCCAGGTCCCAGACGCTCCCTGACTTGTCCCAACCGCGGAACGGCAGCGTGTTCGAAAGCACCGTTCCCGTGCAGGGGGTGGCAGCAGCGGCCGTGTTGGGCGCGCGAACCTTTCCATCGGGGCACAGGTCGTACCAGTTCGACGCGTAGATCGGCGACTGGGTGTTGTACATCGTGCGCGGGTTGATGGCGGGCACGGTCTCGCGCGGGGTGCCGGAGGTGCAGGGGCTCGAGCACGTCCCCGAGGCCGAAGCGGTGACGGTCCCGCCGTTCTCGGAGGTCGGCACGCCGCCCAACGACCCGTTGCTGTGAATGCCGATCGTGGTCGAGGTCGGCACGCCAGGGGCGAGGCCGACGTCATAGCTGGCACAGCAGTCGATGTTGCCGTTGGTGAGAATGGCGTTGGACGGGTGGTACGTCGAGAAGATGTATTCGGCCTTCATCAACCGGGTGCGGGTGGCGTTGTTGACGTTGGGGCTGAAACCCATCGAGTAGATGGTCTTCAGGTTGGCTGCGCGGACGGTGATGAAGTCACCGTTCGCAGTGTGGTTGACCGCACCCGCCGTGTTCTTCAGGCTGAGGAGCTCGGTCCGGGCCCAGTCGCGCTCGGCGGTCGTGCTGCTCCACCCGGTCGTGCTGTTGAAGTTCGCATCGGTGATCGTCAGGCCGGCCGGGTAGACGTAGGCGTTGTCCTTGGTCAGCCGCGCCAGTGTCTGGTCGACGCCGGCCTCCGCCGCGTCGATCGTCTTCGAGAACACCACGTGGGAACCGGAGCTCTTCAGGGTGTTGAGCGACAGTGTCGTCATCCCGACCGCGAAGACGGTGAGGACGAAGGCCACCCCGATGACCGTGAGCATCGCGACACCCTCGTCGCCGGCGGAGCGACGCCGCAGCCAAGTCAACACAGCATCCTCCTACTGAACGTTCCGCATGCGCACCTGGAACTGCGAGTGCTTGGCGGTCGCAAAGCCACCGGTCACGGGGTCGTACTGCATGTCGACGGTCACGACGGTGGCGTTTGTCTTCGGTGTCGCGTTGTAGCTGAAAGCGAGCTGGCTGACCAGCGTTCGACCTTCGACGATCGACACGTTGTTGCCGTTGATCCGGAGCACGTCATAGTGGTTGGTCGCCGTGTTGAGGCTCAACTTCCAGGTGATCGTCTCGTCGGCCGTCTGCACGTAGTCGGAGTTGTAGTCGAGCCACAGCGTCAGCTGGGTCGCGGTCGCGGTGTTGTCGACGCCACGGGCCTCGCGCAGGTCACGGCTGAGCCGCTCGATAACGGTCTGGACGTCCTGCAGACCCTGTGACTCGTCGCTCTGGCGCACCTGGGTGCGAGACAGCGATGCAAAGATGGTGACGCAGATGCCGCCGACAACGACCAGCAGCATCATGCTGACGAGCAGCTCGACGAGCGTCATGCCTGCGTCGTCGCGGCGAGGCCGGGTCAGCCGGGCGATCACGGGGTGCCCGCGGTGTAGGGCAGGGACAGTGAGGCCGGGTAGATGGAGGTGTCGTAGCCGAAGTCCATGACGCCGGATGCCCCGGACCCGACCTGCACCTCGACCTCGAGCAGGGCGTTCTTGGCGATGCTGAAGTTGAGCCCGGTCACCGGGACGGTGAAGGCGCCCAGCGCGGAGGTGCCCCAGGGGCCGGCGGTGAAGGTCGCGGAACCCACGTTGGTCCAGCTGGCGCCGTTCTGGGCGCGGAGGTAGACGTTCACCACGCCGGTTTCCGTCGGGTCCAGGGACCGCAGGACTCCGTAGAGCGAGAGGTAGGCCGTGCCGGCGAACGTGGTGTTGGAGGCCACGCCGTACTGCCAGTACATCGTCTTGCTCGCCGACACGTCGCCGTATCCGGCGCCGCCGGTGTCCAGCGAACGGCCGGTGACCGCGTCACGGTCGGTGTCGTAGTTGAAGAGCGTCGTCGCGGTCGGTGCGAAGCCGTTCATCTGGTTGACACTCGAACCCGTGGGCGTCGTGCTGTTCGCCGTCGGCACGTTGCTCACGTCAGCCCAGTTGTGCAGGTAGAGCTGCTTGTACTGGCAGCCCGCCACGGCGCAGGTCGGGGCGTTGACCGTCACCGAGTCGGTGAGGACGGGCTGCTGCGGCGCAGTGGGCTGCGACTTCGAGGTGGCGGCCAGCGAGACAGAGTCGGTCTGCAAGCTTTCCGACGCCGAGATGTAGGTGACGGCCACCAGCTTGATGACCTGGTCGGTGGCGAGCATGCCGCTGTTGTAGACGCCGCCGGACTGGCTCAGCAGCGTGTCGGTGCTCTCCCACACGCCGTCACCGTTGACGTCGAGATACCACGCGAACGTCCACGGAAGGTTTGAGCCGCCCGAGGTCTTCGCGGTCGCGGCCACGTTCCAGCTGTCGCGGGCGCCCTTGTTGACGAGCGTCGCGGGCAGGTCGAGCCGACCGCCTCGCGAGACGGTCTTGCTGACGGGGGCGGTCCAGGTGTACTTGGGGAGCGGAAGTCCCCGCCGGGTGTCGGCGACGACGGTCGATGTCAGCCGGCTGCGGGTCTGGCCGTTCGTCGTCCACTCGACGATCACGGTGACGCGCCGATCGCCGTTGGTGTTGACGAGGCTGTCGGCTGGCGTGGTGACGTAGGTCTTGACCTTGTAGGCGGTGCCGTTGTGGGTCGATGTCGCGACGTGCGGTACGACGGCCGCACCCGTCACCGTGTAGATCGGCTCCTTGTAGGTGCCCGTGCCGTCCGGGTCGAAGTAGTAGGTCGAGCCCACCTTCGTGATCCGGGTGTCACCGCTCAGGTCGGCGCCCGTCGGGTCCATGGCGATCGACGCGAAGCTCAAGTTGCGAACGGATTCGACGCTGTCGTTGGCCAGGTCGATGGACTGCTGGTTCTGTCGCGCGGCCAGGGAGGCACGCGTCGTCTGGACCAGCGTCGCAGCGAGCGCGCTGAACATGAGCGCGGCGACCATCATCGCCACGACCGTTTCGACGAGCGTGAAGCCCTCGTCTGAGGACAAGCGACGCCGGAAAAGGGCCAACACGTGCTCCTTATCGGCACGAGGCCCCCGGGGCCTTGAGCCAGACGTCCTAGTCAACGTTCAGACAGACGGGTGGTCCTGGCCGCGTC
>JAVEEE010000487.1 GCA_030840615.1 Frankiaceae bacterium
CCGACCGTGCCTGTTCCGCCCGCCGTACGGGTCGTACGACGCGACGACGCTGGACAGCGCGCAGTCGGCCGGGATGGCCACGTGGAACTGGTCGGTGGACACCGAGGACTGGAAGGCGGAGGGGTCCGCGTCGTCGCTGTGGGTGCGACGCATCATCAACCGGGCCGAGGCCGGCGCGAGCCAGCTCCATCCGGTGATCCTGATGCACAACCAAGCCACCCCCAACCCGGCGACGGTGGCGGCACTCGGCCCGGTCATCGACTTCTACCGGGCTCGCGGCTATACGTTCGTCGATCTCTACGGCCGGACCTGGTTGCGACCGACGCCGGCCGTGGCGCGGACGGCGTCGGGGCTGCACGTGTTCACCGTGCGCCCGGACGGCGGCGTCAACGAGCGCACTCATGCCGATTCGACGTGGGGGCGCCAGGTGCGGCTCGGCGGGCATGTCGTCGGGGGAGTGGCGGCCGTAGCCGTCGGCACCAGGGCCGTGGCCCTTGCGGGGCGGGGCGTGGACGGGCATGTGCGCGTCTTGCTGAGAGGCGACCACGGCCACAGTCGCTGGCTCAGCATCGGTGGACCCGCGGCGAGCGTTCCCGCGCTCGCGTCGCAGGGCTCGGGTCGCGTGAGCGTCGTCGTACAGGGAGTCGATGACGCGGCGTGGTTGCGCGAGTGGGTCAAGGGAAGCTGGCGGCCATGGCTGTCGCTCGGCGGCCATCTGGTCGAGGCGCCTGCGGTGGCGCCGATCGGCGCGCGGGATCTGGCCGTGGTCGGTGTCGACAGCCGCGGGCGGGTGGTCGAGCGGGACCGAGTGGGCGGCACGTGGAGCGGGTGGCGTGTCATCGGCGGTGAGGCCGCGGGCGCACCCGCGTTACGCGCGTTCCCGTCGGTCGGGCGCCTGGTGCTGGCCGTCCGTACCGCACGCGGCGGGCTGCGGGTCCGGCGGGCGTGTGATCCGCGGTCGTGGGGCAGTTGGCACCGGGTACGCGCGGCTCTGTCGTCGTCGGCCGGAGTCCTTGTCGATGGCAAGCGGGTCCGGGTCGTAGCTTTCCGCAACCACGGCACACTGGCCCAGACGATCGGCCACGGGCGACTGCGATCGCCTGACTGGAACGGCTGGCACGTCGTACGCCGCTGAGGTGCCTCTACGATTCGCTCGGTATGAAGGGCTTCCGGGGGTGAGCGTGGACAGCGCAGCGGCCAGCACGCCGCAGGAGCACGTGCCCGGCGGCGGCATCGACCAGGCCGGTGAGCTGCGCTCCGCGCGGGTCGAGTCGCTGCGTGCGCTCGCTGCGCTCGGTGTGCTGATGGGTCACGCGCTGATCGACGGTTATCGCAACAACCCGATCGTCTTCCAGGGCTGGCACCGGTTCGTGCAGGCCGGCGGTTTCGGGGTCTTCGTCTTCTTCTCGCTTTCCGGCTACTTGCTGTTCCGGCCCTTCGTCCGCTCGACCTGGGGCGAGCGAGGGCCGCTGTCGCTGCGGCAGTACGCCGTCAACCGCGTCCTGCGCATCCTTCCGCTCTACTACGTCGTGTTCCTGGTCTACGTGTTGATCCGCCAGCACGGAGGGTCGTTCGACACGTGGTGGCGGTTCCTGCTCGTCTTCCCCAACTACGACACCAAGACATTCCGGCTCGTCGACGGTGGCATGTGGTCGATCGTCGTCGAGGCCGAGTTCTACGTCCTGTTGCCGTTGTTCGCATGGTTGGTGGCGAAGCTGGCGCGCCGTTCGCTGGCCCGCGCCTCGATCATCGTGGCGGCGGTCGGAATCGCGGTGTTCCTGATCCGCCTGCTGACGGTCACGTTGGCGGACGCACCGTCGCGGCCGTGGCAGCACTCGTTGCCGACGACGTTCGTGTTCTTCGTGCCGGGCATGTTGCTGGCGATGCTGCAGCAGGGCATCCGCAACCGGCGGCCGGACCGCTGGCCGGGCCCGCTCGGCCGGTCGGACACGTGGATTGCCGCGGCGGCTGTCTTGTTTGCTCTCGTCGCCTACCGCTACAGCTGGGACGCGTTGCTCTTGCCCGGTTGCTTCCTGCTGCTCGGCGGTGCCGTGCTGCCGCTACGTCCCGGCGTGCTCACCCGGGCCTTGGACTGGCGACCCCTCGCGGCGCTGGGTGTCGCGTCGTACAGCCTGTATTTGTGGCACGGGCCGATCGTGCTCAAGCTGTCGGAGCACATGAGCTTCTGGCCGCTGCTTCTCGTCAGCCTGGCGATCTGCATCCCCATCGCGCTCGTCAGCTATCGGCTGATCGAGACACCGTTCCTGCGGCTGCGACGGCGTTGGCAGGGGAGCGACAGCAAGACGCCGGCCGAGAAGTTCGTCGCGACCGCGGCCGAGTCCTGACTGTCCTGCTCGTTGTGCCCGTCACGCGGGCCCTAGGATCGGCTGCGGAGGCGTCATCGTCCTGGTGGGCGGCGCGGTCTTCAAAACCGTTGAGCGGCAGTCACTGTCGCTGGTGGGTTCGATTCCCATCCGCCTCCGCCACCTGCGGTTTTGCTTTGTACGGTGCCTGCCGGCCGCTGCCGCCGAAGGCCTAAATGATCTCCGCGTGCCATTCGCGTGCCATTCGCGTGCCACAACTCTCGCTTCGCTAGCCGCAGAGGCCACTCCCGGTCGAACGACGGGTAGCTGGAATCGGACTCTTGTCCGGAGAGTCGAGCTGAGATAGATCTTTTGCAGTGAACCTTTTACTGAAGCATGGACCCTGCGACGGGCAGGTGGTCACCTCGAACGCCTCTCCCGGCGAGATGATCCACGCCACTGCAAGCGGCGACGTCGACACCAAGGTGCCGTATCGAATTACTGATCAGGTGCTCGATGCGGGGCCGGAACAAGCGCTTCGGATTGCACTGTTCGCCGGGTAGACCGATCAATCAACGCGTCCCGAGGACCGTGATCCGGCCGGGCCGAGATGAGCACATCGTCGGATGGTCAAGGGTCGGCCAACGACCGCGAGGTAGGACCGCAGCTCGCGCGTAGATCGCGACTTCCGCGTCTCTTACAACTGGGACCAGCCGACGTCAGGAGCACTCGATGTGTTCATCACGTCCGCTACTCGATGTGGCAGCGTGAAGGCGATCCGAGGGTCACGGACAAACGCTGCGACCTCGACGTGACTGGTGACGAAGAGCGGTGTCACGGTCCAATCCTTGTGGTGAAACTCGGTGGGCACATTTAAGAGCTGCAGCGCACCGACTTTGGACGCGGAGATCGCGGCGGCCTTGCCGAGCAACTTCTCGACAAATCGCGGTTTCTTGGATCGCGACTGCTCGGGAAGGCGCCCCGGGTCAATATCGGGCAGGCTAGCCGTCCCGTGGAAGTCGATGACGTTCTGCATCATCTCGGTCGGACTGAACGGTTCGTATAGGTGCTTGCACTCGATTACCCAGATCCTTCTCCGATCCAAGTCCGCCGCGAGGACGTCGACCTCACCGCTGAGGTCAATGCCTTGCTTTCTGGCTGGCGATGGCTTGATACCTCGCCTGGCCGTCATCCCCGCTCGACGCACTTGCTCAAGCGTCGATACCTCAAGCTGATCTTCGACTTCGCTGCGCCAACCCGCGAGGACGTTCCGAATTGACTCGGGCTGCACCCGGTGAGGCCAAGGCAATCGTCCCGCTTCGAGGTAGCGGAACAACACATCTCGAAAGTTGTGTGCGGTCCGTGGAAGTACCCAGACAGACGCCTCCTCCGCCTCACCGGCGGTTCCGACGATTGGCCTGAGGGTGATGCGATGGGCTCGTTGTTCGATATGCCAGTACGCAAGGTCGACGGCAACAAGTTGCGCGGGACTGATCGTTAACCGGTCGACAGCGGCCTCGACACGTTCACGCTGTAGCCCACTCCACGACGCGATGTCGTTCACCAGTTCCACGCGCCTCAGCTGAGCGATCGGGGGCGCGGGTTCGCGCTGGGTGGACATTCCAATCAGGCTGTTGATCGTGGCAAATAGAGAGTCGAGGTCGAATCCCCACTCGTCGAACATCGCGTCGTTGAGTTTGAGAAGATGCCGTGAGGTTCGTCTGTCAGCACCTGGTCCCGCCGCATCGGCGCGCAGCAATGGCTCAACTGGGTCGAAAGCGTTCTCGTTGCGTGTGTCCTTAGCCCCATCGACGGTACTGATTAGGTCCGCCGGGTAGTCGTAGCCTGAACGGAGTTCTTCTTCGTACGTCACGCGGCGCCATTCCCACAGATCAATCGG
>JAVEEE010000509.1 GCA_030840615.1 Frankiaceae bacterium
GACGCGGACTTCACCGATGCGGCGATCAGCGCCGGATCGGTGACGACGCCGGAAGGGATCAACATCGCCGTCACCGGTCACGACGGGAATGGCGCGAGCGTGGCGTTGACGACGACCAGGCCGAGCATTCCGACTCAGACAGCAGTGGCGGTGAACGGCGCCGGAGTCAGGGTGAGCTGGAACGCGCCCGCATGTGTCGGTACGGGTGGCGGCTCGATCAGCGGCTACCACCTGACCCGCGTCGGCGGCTCCACCGTGGACACGACCTTGACCAACGCGACGTCCCCAGGGCTTCCCGGCCAAGCGGGCGCGGAGTATCTGGTCAGCGCGACGAGTGGTGCCGGCACCGGCGCGGCGGCGGTAGTGCCCGCATCGGCGCCGGCGATCACCGGTGTCGATCTGAACTACACAGGTGCCGTTGGCGTCACCTTCAACACGTCGCTGTCCAACGGCGGTCGACAGATCCTCTACTACGTCGTACACGCCGACCCGGTCGGTGGGGCGCCAGCGATCGAGGACAACTACTACGACATCAGCACGCACAGCGACAGGCTCTGGTATCTGATCGCGGCTGCCGGAGACACTTACGACGTCACCATCCTCCCGCTGTTCTCCGACTTCACCTTCGGTCCACCCAGCGCGCCCGTTCGCGTCACCGTCGAGGACCAGACCGCGCCGCATGTCACGACGACCGCGCCGACGTCGGCTGTCACCCTCGGCAGCACGACGACTGCAAGGTGGAGCGGCAGCGACAGTGGTGGTGCGGGCTTGAAGAGCTACGACGTGCGTTACCGGCACGCCGCCTACAGCGGGCACCTCGGTAAGACTTATGTCTATCCGGCCTCCTGGCAGGCAACCACCAGCACCTCGAAGTCACTGGCGGTCGCCCGTGGATCGACGTACTGCTTCTCGGTGCGCGCGCGCGACAACAACCTCAACACCTCGAGCTGGTCCGTGGAGAAGTGCACGGCAACACCGCTCGACGACCGCAGCCTGGTCGCCAGCAGCCACTGGTCGAGAACTACCGGGACCGCCTACTACGCACACACGGTCACCTCGTCGGCACATCGGCGGGCGACGCTCACCCGCACCGGCGTCAACGCCAGACATCTGGCTGTGCTCGCGACCAGGTGCGCAATCTGCGGCAAGGTCGCCGTGTATGCCGACGGCACCAAGGTCGCAACCCTCGACCTGCGCGGCACGACCAGGAACCGGTTGGTGTTCAACGTGCCGCTGCCGCACGCGCTGTCCGCGGCCACCGTCCGGCTGAAGGTGGTCACGCGCCGCAAGCCGGTGAAGATCGACGGGCTGGTGCTGCGCGCGGTCTGACAGTCTGGGGCGATGCCCCTGGCCGGATATCGACTGGCGTTGCGCACGCCGTCAGTCGGCCGGCTGCTGGGCACGTCGCTCGTCGCCCGCATGCCCAACGGCATGTCGAGTCTCGCGATCCTCCTGCTCGTCACACGGCACAACGGCTATGGCCGAGCCGGTCTCGTGACCGGCCTCTACGTCGCAGCGGCCGGCGCGTCCAACCTCGTGCTTGCTCGCGCGGCCGATCGCATCGGCCCACGTCGTATCCTCGTCCCGGCGGCCGTGGGCTACGCCGTGGGAATGATCGCGCTGGCGCTCGTCCCGGCTGACGCCTACCTGGCGGAGCTGCTCGTCGCCGCCGCGGCCGGCCTGACCAGCCCGCCGGTGGTCTCGGTGGTGCGCGGGCTGTGGCCGCGCATGCTCGAGCCGGCCGTTGCCCAGGCGGTCTACGGACTCGAAGCCACCGCGCAAGAGCTCATCTTCATGCTCGGCCCGGCACTGGTCGCCGTCATGGCCGGGCTCGCCGGCTCTCCGCTCGCGGTGGCGCTCACCGGTCTGCTCGCGTTGATCGGCACGCTCGCCTTCGCTGCGACGCCGGTGCTGGCGACTCCGGAGAGACCAGCGGTCAAAGTGCGCCGACGACTGCTGCGGGGGACCCGCCTGCCGGCCTACGTCGCCGTCGGTGTCGCCATCACGATCGCATTCAACATGTGCGACGTCGCCGTTGTCGCGTTCGTCAGCGGGCGGCACGCTTCCGCAGGCGCCGGTGTCGTCCTCGCCGTCTGGAGTCTCGGCTCGCTCCTCGGCGGGCTGGTGTTCGGCGCCGGCGCGGCGCGCGTCGACGACCCGGCGGTCGCCCGTTCGGTGGCGGCGATCGCGCTTGCCGTCGCGGCGGCCGCGGCTGCGCCCGGCAACGTCGGCCTCGCCGTCATCATGTTCTTCGGCGGCGCCACGATCGCGCCGGGACTCGCCCGCCTCTACACCCGGGTCGGGGCAGTCGCTCCCGGCGGCGCATCCACCGAGGCGTTCGGCTGGATGGCGGTCGGGCTGCTCGTGGGCTCGTCGATCGGCGCGGCGCTCGGCGGCCTCACCGTCGATACGTTCGGCGCGCGGGTCACCTTCCTGCTGGCAGGCGCTGCACCCGCGGTCGGGGCAGTCGGGTTCTTCGGCTGGCTTCGCGGCAGGGACGATCCCGAGCTCGCCCGGCAACCGCTAGCGTCTTGACCGTGGTCGCCGACAAGCTCCCGATCCAGATGCTGCACGACCGCGTCCTGGTGTCGATGGACTCGGACGCGGGGGAGCGGCGGTCCACTGCCGGCATCGTCATCCCGGCGACCGCCAAGATGGGCAAGAGGCTGGATTGGGCCGAGGTGGTCGCGACCGGCGGCCATGTGCGGATCGTGCAGGTCGGCGACCGGGTGTTGTTCGACCCGGAGGACCGGTCCGAGGTCGAGCTGCACGGCACCGCCTACGTCCTGCTGCGCGAGCGCGACATCCACGCCGTCGCTGCGGAGCGGCTCGAGGACGCCGGAGCCACCGGCCTCTACCTCTGAACCGGAATCACGGCCCCCGGCCCCGGGTTAGCGTGTGTGTCGCATAGACACGGAGGTCCGCAGATGTTGTTCTCCCGGCACAAGACGGAGATGGTCGCACCCGACGACGCTCTGGCCGGTCGCACGGCTCGGCCGTTTGCGGTGGGCGAGCGTCACTACGTGCTCGGTACGCCGCTCGAAGAGCCCTATCCCGACGGCCTGGAGACGGCGTACTTCGGTCTGGGCTGCTTCTGGGGCGCGGAGCGCAAGTTCTGGGAGACCGACGGCGTCTACACGACGGCGGCCGGCTACCAGGGCGGGCACACCGCGCATCCGACCTACGACGAGGTGTGCAGCACGCGCACCGGCCACGCCGAGGTCGTCAAGGTCGTCTTCGACCCCGCCAAGGTGTCCTATCGCGACCTGCTCACGGTGTTCTGGGAGGCGCACGACCCGACGCAGGGGATGCGGCAGGGCAACGACGTCGGCACCCAGTACCGCTCGGCCATCTACGTCACGTCCGACGCGCAGAAGCAAGCCGCGCTGGAGACCCGTGACGCGTTCCAGCCCGTGCTGAGCGCGGGTGGCTACGGCACGATCACGACGGAGATTGCGGACGCGGGGGAGTTCTTCTACGCAGAGGACTACCACCAGCAGTACTTGGCGAAGAACCCCAGTGGCTACTGCGGCATCGGCGGGACAGGCATGTCGTGCCCCGTCGGCGTCGCCAAGACCGCCACCTGATTCAAGACCATCGCCGTTTGACCAGGCCCTGACCTGGTGAGACGGCTATCGAGCTGCGCGGGGAACCGACCTCATGCGTCGGCGCCCATAGCGATGGTCTTCCCGACCTCGCGCTGCCGCGCCTGCAGCTTGGCGGCGTCGAGATCCTCGGCGGTCTGCTCGTCGTCCGCCATCAGACCGTCGAGGTTCGCAGCGGCATAGTCGAGCACGCCCATGTCGGCGTAGGCGGCGCGCACCTTGTCGCCCCACAGCCCGATGTCCTTGATGCACGGCACGATGCGGGTGAACAGCCGGTTGCGGAACAGCTGTACGCCGGGGGCCCGCTCGGTGAGGTCGAGCACCTGCTGCACGTCGTAGCCGAGCTCGTCCCAGACCTCGACGCTGCGGAAGCGGTCGCGCATCAAGTAGCACGCCTCGACGACGAACTCCTCACGTTCGTCGCGCTCGGCGGTGGTGAGCTCGGCGTAGGCGTCCTTCAACGCCATCCGGCCGAACGCCACGTGCCGCGCCTCGTCCTGCATGACATAGGCGACGACCTGCTTGCACAGCGGGCTGGACGTGAAGTCGCGCATGCCGCCGAACGCGGCGAGCGCGAGACCTTCGACCATGATCTGCATGCCGAGGT
>JAVEEE010000019.1 GCA_030840615.1 Frankiaceae bacterium
AGAGGAACTGACCGCCGGGGTGCCGGATGTGGTTCTTGAAGATCCACGTGTAGACGACGTCCGCATGACCATCGCCATCGTTGTCGACGTCGATGTTGTAGCGCGCGTCCTCGGCAAACGGATAGAAGTTGGGCCCGCCCTGCGGATCCTCGAACGGGATCCAGTTGGCGAGCAGCGTGACGGTGTGGCGCTTGTCCGGGCTGACGAACGCGTAGGTGTCGGTGTTGTCAGCACGCGGATCACCCGCGATGGCAAGCGCTTCGCGATGGCTCGAGGCGAACGACGCCGAGGGCGTGAGCACCGCCCCTGCCGTCACGAGCATGGCTCCGGCGCCGACAGCGGCGAAGAGCCGCGTCGAGCGGGAGCGTTTGGTTGCGGACACTGTTGGTTCCTTCCTGAGCGGACGTGGACAGGACCTGGCCGGCGGGTCTGCCATGCATTCGCTCGCCGGGTCCGGTCCGGATCGACCCCGGCCACAGAAATGGTCAGAACGAGCCACCCGCGGCATAGGTTGATGAGATGCGCGCCATCCAGATAAGTGAGTACGGCGGTCCGGAGGTCCTGCAGCTCGTCGACGTGCCCGACCCGGAGCCGGTCGAGGGATTCGACCTGATCGACGTGACCGCTGCCGGGGTCAACTTCGCCGACACGCACCAGACCGACAACTCCTACCTGTCGACCACGTCGCTCCCGACGGTGCCGGGCAGTGAGGTGGTCGGCCGCACCGGCGACGGTCGACGGGTCGCGTCGCTGGTGGGTGCCGGTGGCTATGCCGAGAGGGCGTTGGCGCCGCGCGGGCTCACGTTCGAGGTCCCCGATGGCGTTGATGACGGGGCGGCGGTCGCGTTGCTCGTGCAGGGGCTCACCGCGTGGCACCTGCTGCGCACCTGCGCGCACATGAAACCCGGCGAGTCGGTGGTCGTGCATGCGGCCGCGGGCGGCGTCGGGACGCTCGCCGTGCAGCTCGCCAAGGCCTGGGGCGCTGGTCGCGTCATTGGCACCGCATCGTCGCCGGACAAGCGTGCGCTGGCTGAATCGCTCGGCGCGGATGTCACGGTCGACGCGGGCGTCGACGACATGAATGCGGCCCTCCGCGAGGCCAACGGCGGTCGGAAGGTCGACATCGTGCTCGAGATGGTGGGTGGGCCGACGTTCGACGGAAGCCTGCGCGCCCTCGCGCCGTTCGGTCGCCTGATCGTGTTCGGGATGGCATCGCGCACGCCGCCGACGCCGGTAGCGCCGGCCAGTCTCATGGTGGGCAGCAAAACCGTCGCCGGGTTCTGGCTCGTCGACTGCATGCGTGACCTTGCGATGCTCAACGAACCGATGGCGGAGCTGCTCGCGATGACCGCTGACGGTCGACTGAAGCCCATCGTGGGCGCCACCTATCCCCTGGCGGAGGCCCGGCGAGCGCACGAGGACCTTCGGGCCCGCGCCACCACCGGCAAAGTCGTTCTCGACCCGACGGCGCGGTAGTCGCGATGGGACGCCCGGTCGACCCGGCCTTCACCTCGCTGCCCCTCGCCGCGCTGGCGGACGCCGCGCTGACCCGCGCCCGGGAGCTAGGCGTGGACCATGCCGACCTTCGGGTGGAGCGCATCCGCACCGGCGACGTCGTTCTGCACGACGCGCGGCTCGAAACCAGTCACGACGACGACGAGCACGGCCTCGCCGTGCGCGTCGTTCACAACGGTTCGTGGGGTTTCGCCGGCGGCGTGGTCCTGACGCCCGCTGCGGCCGTCGGACTCGCCGAGGAAGCGGTCGAGATCGCCCGCGCCTGCCATCCGGTCGCGACCGAGCGAGTGGAGCTCGCTGCCGAGCCGGCATGCGGCGACGGCACGTGGGTCTCGTCCTACGACGTCGATCCGTTCGACGTTCCCATGAGCGATCGCATCGCGCTGCTCACCGACTGGTCACAGCGGCTGCTCGCGAGCGCGACCGTCCGCCATGCCGACGCCAGGCTGCGCCACGTGCGGGAGAACAAGTTCTATGCCGACACCGCCGGCACGATGACGACGCAGCAACGGGTGCGGCTGCAGTGCCAGCTGACCGGCATCTGGGTCGATGACGAGTCGGGTCGGTTCGAGTCCATGCGCACGTTGGCCGCGCCGGTCGGCCGAGGATGGGAGTGGTTGACCGGCGACTTGCACGACTGGGACGGCGAGCTCGCCGAGCTTCCCGAGCTGCTCGCCGAGAAGGCGGCCGCGCCGTCGGTCGAGGCCGGCCGCTACGACCTGGTTGTCGACCCGTCCAACCTCTGGCTCACGATCCACGAGTCGATCGGCCACGCGACGGAGCTCGACCGCGCCCTCGGCTACGAGGCCAACTACGCCGGCACGTCGTTCGCCACGCCGGACAAGCTAGGCACCCTTCGCTACGGCTCCCCCGGCATGCATGTCACCGGTGACCGGCAGGCCGAGCACGGCCTGGCCACCATCGGCTGGGACGACGAGGGCGTGGCGGCCCAGACCTGGGACCTCGTGCGGGACGGGACGCTCGTGGGCTACCAGCTCGACCGTCGCATAGCCGCGGCGACCGGCGCGGGACGATCCAACGGCTGCGCGTTTGCGGACTCACCGCTGCACGTGCCGATCCAGCGCATGGCCAACGTGTCACTGCAACCGGTGGCGGGTGGGCCGTCGACGGAAGAGCTGATCGCGGGCGTCGACAACGGCATCTTCATCGTCGGTGACAAGTCATGGTCGATCGACATGCAGCGCTACAACTTCCAGTTCACCGGCCAGCGCTTTTACCGCATCCGCGGTGGAGCGCTCGACGGCATGCTGCGCGACGTCGCCTATCAGGCGACGACGACGGACTTCTGGGGATCGATGGACGCCGTGGGTGGCCCGCAGACCTACGTGCTCGGCGGGGCGATGAACTGCGGCAAGGGTCAGCCCGGACAGACCGCGCCGGTGAGCCACGGCTGCCCGGCCGCGCGCTTCCGCGACGTACGGATCCTCAACACGCTGACGGAGGCCGGCTCATGAGGCCGCAGGAGGCGGTCGAACGCGCCCTTGCCGCGTCGACGGCGGACGACTGCATCGTGATCGCGTCCGAGACGCACAGCGCCAATGTGCGCTGGGCCAACAACACGCTGACCACCAACGGTGTCACCCGCAGCGGCGACGTCACCGTCGTGTCGATCGTCAACGGCGGGTCGGTGCGGGCGGCCTCGCTGTCGCGCAGCGGCGTCGACGGGAGCGATCTGGTCGCACTCGTCGAGGCCAGTCGAGCCGAGGCCGAGACGGCTCCCGTCGCCGACGACGCCGCCGCCCTGGTGACGACCGCCCCCTCACCGGACTGGGACGCCGAGCCGGGCGACACGTCGGTGCGGGACCTCGGTGGTGTGGCCGAAGGACTGGCGGAAGCCTTCGAGCAGGCCCGCGGCCGCAACGAGGCGCGCTACGGCTACGCCGAGCACGCGGTCACGACGACCTACCTGGGTTCGTCGAGCGGGCTACGGCTTCGCGACCTCCAAGGCGACGGTCGGCTCGAGCTCACCGGCCGGTCGGCCGACGGGCGCCGGTCCGCCTGGTCGGGGCTGCGCGCAGCGACAGCCGAAGGGCTGCAGGTGTCGAGGTTGGAGCGCGACGTCGCCCAACGTCTCGACTGGAGCCGGCGGACGATCGAGGTGCCCGCCGGCCGCTACGACACCGTGCTCCCGCCGTCGGCGGTCGCCGACCTGATGGTCGAGACCTACTGGTCGATGGGCGCCCTCGACGCGCACGAGGGCAGCACCGTCTTCTCCCGCGCCGGCGGCGGCACCAGGGTCGGTGAGTCACTGACCGACCGCCCGCTGTCACTGCACAGCGACCCGTCGATGCCCGGGCTGGCGTGCACTCCCTTCGTCACCGCGGCCGTCTCCAGCCGGCTGTCGTCGGTTTTCGACAACGGGTTGCCCCTCGGTCCCGTCGACTGGATCAAGGACGGCAGGTTGGCGGCGTTGCTCCAGACCCGCCACTCGGCCACGGTCACCGGGCTCGCGGTGACGCCGTACGTCGACAACCTCACTCTCGTCGGGCGCGACGCCTCCGGCGGAACGGACGAGCTGGTTGCCGGCGTTGAGCGAGGTCTGCTGCTCACGTGCCTCTGGTACATCCGCGAAGTCGACCCGCAGAGCCTGCTCCTGACCGGTCTCACCCGCGATGGGGTGTTCCTGGTCGAGAAGGGCGAGGTGGTGGGCGCCGTCACGAACTTCCGCTTCAACGAAAGTCCGGTGGGGATGCTGCGACGGGTCACCGCTGTCGGGCAGAGCGAGGACACGTTCGCCCGCGAGTTCGGTGACTATTTCACCCGCACCCGCATGCCCGCGCTGCGCGTCGCAGACTTCAACATGTCGTCGGTCAGCCAGGCCTCGTAACGGTCAGTCGTCCGCTCCTTCGATGCGGAAGCCGACCTTCATCTGCACCTGGAAGTGCGCTACCTGACCTTCGGTGATGTATCCGCGAATGGTCGACACCTCGAACCAGTCGAGGTTGCGTACTGTCTGCGAGGCTCGTGCCACGCCATTGCGAATGGCCTGCTGAATGCTGTCGGGACTCGTCCCGACTATCTCCGTGATGCCGTAGGTCTGGTCAGCCACTGCTCGTCCCTTTCTGTGACCCCCACGACACACGCCGTGAGAGGACTAGATAAAGATCATCTGGACGTAGGGGGTCCGCGGCTGGGACGCTCACGTCAGCGCCAGGGCCTGTGCGACACGGGGGGCACGGCGCGGACGCTCACCGGACGCGGTGCCGGGTGACTGCCCCCGTGGTCGCTCGGCACCGCTCGGGGGGCAACGTCGAGTCCGGTCACGACAACATGTCTTCCGCGCGCCGGACGTCAACCGGTGAGTCGCAGTCGAACCACACCTGCGGACCGCTCGCGCGCGGACGAACCCGACGCACGTCGAGCCCGGCCAGGTTCGCGCGCAACGCGCTGCCCGGGGCGAAGTCCAACTCGCGAAGGGCATCGGCTCGCCAGGCACCGCAGAGCCATTGCTCGCGGCCGGTGTCGTCGACATACACAGCCCCGTCCGACTCGACGGCCCCGACGAGCTCCGCGACGTGTGCCCCGGTGACGAACGGCAGATCGCCGGCCAGAACGACCACGAGTGGCGACGTCACCTCATCGAGACCGACGGCCAGGGCGGCCGCCGGGCCTGCGTCGGGCACCCGGTCGGCCACCCACCGCACGGGCTCGTCCGTCGGTCGCTGTTCCCCGACGACGATGACGGTCTCCGCGCCGGCGAGAGCCCCGAGGACCCGATCGAGCAACGAGCGACCTCCGACGATCAGCCGGGTCTTGTCCGCAACGCTCATCCGGCGCGACCGGCCCCCGGCGAGCACCACTGCGTCGTAGGCCGAAGGCGGCATCATCCGCCGATCGCGGACATCGGCCGGTCGGGTTGGAGAAAGCCGGGATCGTCGATGCCGTGGCCGGCCCGCTTGGCGGCGATGGCAGCGCGCCACCGGTCGGCGATCTCGAGATCGGTGGCTCCCGATCGCAACGCGCCGCGCAAGTCGGACTCCTCGCGCGCGAAGAGGCAGTTGCGCAGCTGACCGTCGGCCGTGAGGCGCACCCGGTCGCAGGCCCCGCAGAACGGCCGGGTGACGCTCCCGATGACGCCTACGGTCGCCTGCCCGCCATCGATGCGGAACTCCTCGGCCGGCGCCGAGCCGCGCCCCGACACGGGGGTGAGCACGTGCCGTGCACCGAGGCGGGCGAGGATCTCGTCCGCGGTCACCATGAGGTTGCGGTCCCAGCCGTGCTGCGCGTCCAGCGGCATCTGCTCGATGAACCGCAGCACGAAGCCGCGGTCGGTGCAGTAGCGCAACAGGTCAAGCGCCTCATCGTCGTTGAGTCCGCGCATCAGCACCGTGTTGACCTTGACCGGCGTCATCCCGGCGGCGTGCGCGGCGTCGAGTCCCGCGAGCACGTCATCGAGCCGGTCCCGGCGCGTCAGCTCGACGAACGTCGTGCGGCGCAACGTGTCGAGACTGACGTTGACTCGGTTGAGGCCGGCTGCCGCCAGGGCCGGTGCGAGCCGGGCGAGACCGACGCCGTTGGTCGTGAGTGAGAGGGCCGGGCGCGGACTCAGCTGGGCCAACCGCGCGACGAGGTCGACGAGCCCGCGACGCAGCAGCGGCTCGCCGCCGGTGAGCCGGATGCTGGTGATGCCCAGGTGCTCCACGCCGATCGCCACGAGGCGAAGCACCTCGTCGTCGGACAACAGCTCGGGCGACGGCAACCAGTCGAGCCCCTCCGCCGGCATGCAGTAGGTGCAGCGCAGATTGCACTTGTCCGTCAGGGACACCCTGAGATCGGTGTGCACCCGACCGAAACCGTCCACCAAGGCCGTCACAGGTCGAGGCTAACCCCGGAGGCCAGCAGCACCCGTCGTCCGTCGTCGAGACGGCGGGTCATCCGGGCGGCATCGAGGTGCTCGAGGAGAGGCAGCACGACGCGACGCGTGCTGGTCAACGCCTGCCGGGCGGCGCTGACGGTGAACGGCTGCGGCAGCCCGGCAAGGGTTTGCACGACCCGCGTCGGGGCGTCCGCCCCGACGTAGACGCCGTGCCCGAGGTGCAGGAGCCGCCCGGACCGCACGGCGTGGGCGAGCAACCCCGGATCGATCGTCTTGAGCTCGTCGGCATCCGGTGCGGCCAGCGGATCTGCGGCGAACCGGTGGGTCAGCTGGGACAGTCCTGGCACCTCGGCTGTGAGCGTCGACGCCGGGCGCACCCGACCGTCGGCAACGACCAGTCCGGGGATCTCCGCCGCGAGGGACGTGACGATGTCACCGGCCGGGACGTCGAGGAGATGCCGCAGCGACTCGATCGAGCGACCTGGCAACGGCATGCCGCCGGGCACGTCGTCGTCCCGCAAGCCGGGGTCGTTGTGCATCGCATCGAGGAGCTGGCCGTGCCACCGCGACCAGGTGTCGGGCGAGACCCACCAGTCGGCCACGCGTCGCGCCGCGACCGGATCGTCGCAGCGGCCCATCGCCCGCAGCTGCTCGACCCGGACCAGGCCTTCGGCGCGGATCACGTCGTCGGCGGCCGTCGGCACCCGTAGAGCGCTGCCGACCCGGGCGGCATCGCCGCGCCGGCGTAGCGGCGGCGGGTCCAGCGACGCTACGTCGGCGGCGGCCACCCGGCGCCGCAGCGGGTCTCGCAGCAACAGCCGGTCGCCGACATGCAGCGGCAGCGGCCCGGACAACCGGACCCGGATCGCGCGGTCGGACAGCCGGCGTAGCCGGGCCGGGACCGCGGCCGACCCGACGTGCACCACGACACCGGCCGGCGGCAGGTCCGACGTGATGAGCGCGTCGAGCTCGGTCGTGCGATGCCAGCGACCGGGTGTCGTCAGCGCCATGCCGCGACGGAGATCGGCGCGCTCGACGCCGCGAAGGTTGACCGCCACCCGGGCGGTCGCCGCCACCTCGTCGCTCGCTTCGCCACACGACTGCAGTCCGCGAACCGTGACTTCGCGGCCCGCGGGCTCCAGCCGGAGCCTGTCGCCCAGTCGCAACGTGCCGCCGGTGACGGTGCCGGTGACGACGCTGCCAGCGCCTTTGATGGTGAAGGCGCGGTCGATCCACAGACGGACCGGTGCTGCAACGTCAGGTGCGGGGATGTCGCCGACGAGACGGTCGAGCGCGGCGCGCAGCTCGGGCAGTCCGTCACCGGTCGTGGCGCTCGCGGTGACGTGCGCGACGTCTCCGATGCGGGTTGCGGCGATACGACGAAGCGCGGCGTCGGCTGCTGCTGCGGGGTCGGTCAGATCGCTCTTGGTGACCACGAGCAGCACGTGCGCGACACCGAGTGCGTCGATGACCTGCAGGTGCTCTTCCGCCTGTGGTTGCCAGCCCTCGTCGGCTGCGATCACGAACAGCACGGCAGGAGCAGGACCGACCCCGGCGAGCATGTTGCCGAGGAACCGCTCGTGGCCCGGCACGTCGACGAAGGCGACATCTGCTCCGGACGGCAGCGTCATCCAGGCGAAGCCGAGGTCGATCGTCATGCCCCGGCGGCGTTCCTCGGCCCACCGGTCCGGCTCCATGCCGGTGAGCGCGCGCACGAGCGCGGACTTGCCGTGGTCGACGTGACCCGCGGTCGCGATGACGTCCATCAGACGGCGAGCACGGCCTTGACGACGTCGGCGTCGCGGTCGTCGGGCACGCACCGCAGGTCGAGCAGACAACGATCGCGCTCGACCCGAGCGACGATGCACGGCTCACCGACGCGCAGCGCCGCGGCGTAGGAGACCGGTAGGGACACGGCCCAACCATCGAGAGCGACCCCAGGCGCGCCGCCGCCTCCGACCACGCCCTGACTCGACACGACCGCGACGTCCAGGCCGGCTCGCTCCACCTCCTCGGTGACCGTGCGGCAGCGATGCAGCAGCACCGATGCCTCGAGTCGCAGGGCTTCATGGGCCGGCGAACGCGGTCCGGAGATCGTGGCCTCGAGCGCGGCCAGAGTGAGCTTGTCGACGCGAAGGGCTCGGGCCAGCGGGTGTCGCCGCAACGTGTCGACGATGTCGCGGCGGCCCAGCAGCAACCCTGCCTGCGGACCGCCCAGCAGCTTGTCGCCGCTGGCAGTCACGAGGGCAGCGCCGGCGCGAAGCGCCGAGGTCGCATCGGGCTCGTCGGGCAGCAACGGCTCGCGTCGCAGCAGGCCCGAGCCGATGTCGACCACGACCGACCGGCCGAGGGTGGCGAGCTCGGCGACTCCCACCGACGATTTGAAGCCGGTGACGACGAAGTTCGACGGATGCACCTTGAGGATGAACGCCGTCTCCGCGCCGAGGGCCGACGAGTAGTCGTCGAGGGTCGAGCGGTTGGTGGTGCCGACCTCGCGCAGCCGCGCACCGGTCGACATCAGCAGGTCCGGCAACCGGAAGCCGTCACCGATCTCGACGAGCTCGCCACGGCTCACGACGATCTCGCGCCCGGCGGCAAGCGCGGTGGCCGCCAGCACGAGGGCGGCCGCGCCGTTGTTGACGACGTGGACGGCGGCAGCATCGGGCACGGCGTGCGCCAAAGCGTCCATCGCGCCCCGGCCCCGCGATGCCCGCCGGCCGGTGGACACGTCGTATTCGATGTCGACGTAGCCGGCCGCGAGCTGCAGCGCTTCTCGAGCGGCGGCCGACAGGGGTGCGCGACCGAGGTTGGTGTGCAGCACGACACCGGTCGCGTTGAGCACCGGCCGCAGGGAAGCCGGCGAGAGCGGCAGCCCGGCGACGGCGAGGTCCGCCGCGGCGTCGGGCGGGATCTGGCCCCGGCGTACGGCGTCGAGCGCGTCGACCGCCGCCTGCTTGACGACGCCGTAGCCCAGCCGTTCGACCGCAAGGATCAGCCGCGGGTCCGCCAGCACGGCGTCCGTGCGCGGCACACGCCGTCGCGGGTCGACGCCCATGGGGTCACGATAGGTGTCGCGGATCCGACGCTGCGGGCCACCGCCCTTTCCAGGTTCCCCCCGGTTTGCGACACTTTGCCCAACCTGTGGGGGGCACATGGACGCGTACGTCTTCGGGCAGCACGACGGCGACCTGCCGACGCATCTCGTCGGGCAGGGCATTGAAGGCAACCGCATCCGTGCGATGGCCGCGCTGCAAGGCGACGACCACAACATCTTCTATGCCCTCGAGGTGGAGTCTCTCGAGGATCTCGATCGTCACATCGGGCAACTCACGGAAGCGGGTTCGGCCGCGGTGATCACGCTCGTGCCGGATTTCGATGCGATCGCCTCGGGGCCGATCCACGTGCCACCGCTGCCGCCGCCGCCCACACCCGCGTGGATCCCCCCATACCCGTGGCTGGTGTTCGTCATCACCTCGGTCGAGGACGTCGTAGGGCTGGTAGTGAAGCTCCGCGAGCAACTGGGCGACGACGCCGTCGCCGTCTGGCAAGCCGCGGACGGGCGCTACCTCATCGAAGCCGGCGCAGCCGAGCGTTCCGCGCTGGAGTCGGCGTTCGACGAGATCAGCGGCACCGGCGGCATGACCGACGACACCAGACTCTTCGCGGCAGGCGACGAGCTGCACCGGGCCTAGGCGTGCCGGTCGCCCCCTCGGCCACGCCCCTGAGCCGCGAACGCAAGCTCGCGGTCCTGATGTTCGCCGACCTCACCGGCTACACCGAGCTGTGCCGACGGCTCGACCCCGAAGACGTCGCGACGACGGTGCATCCCTTGATGGCAGCGATGCGTCGTGCCGTCGAGGCGGAGGGCGGTGTCGTTCCGTCAACCGCTGGTGACGGCTTCATGGCTGTCTACGGCGTCCCGGCTGCGCGCGCGGACCTGGCAGGCCGGGCGTTGCGGTCGGCCGATGCCATCCGTGCGTTGATCGCCCGGCACAACGAAGCGGTCGTCGCGTTTCGCATCCCCGATGTGCACATCGGGATCGCTGCGGGTGAGGTGCTGGTCGTGCCCAGCGAGGAAGCGATCGGTTGGTCGCTCATCGGCAACGCGGTGAACCTCGCATCGCGGCTGTGCGACGCCGCCGGCCCGGACGAGGTGCTCGTCGACGGGCAGTTCCGCGCTCTCGCGGGCCCCGCGACATTCACGGGTCAGCAGCGCACAGTGACGGTCAGCGGCGTCGGCGACGACCTCAGCGTCTGGACCGTGGAGCGCAGTGTCTCCCGGTCGGCGACCGCAGTGACGTCCGTGGCGTTCGTCGACCGCCGAGAAGCACTGCAGCGGCTCGACCGTGAGTGGGAGGAGACGACGACCCTCGGCATCAGCCGGGTGCTGGCGGTCGCCGGTGAAACCGGCATCGGCAAGAGCCGACTGCTCGGCCACTGGTTGGAGCGAGGCGAGCACGCCCACGTCTGGACCTGGTGCGGTGCAGCCGATCGCACCAGCGCGTTGGCTTCGATGGTCGAGACCGTCGCCACCGTCGCGCCTGCCCGGGCCGCCGGGGCACTCGAGCGGGTACGCGCGACGACTCAGCCGGCATCCGCCGGGCTACGAGCCGATCCCTTTCCGGCAGTGGTGGCGTCCGCACGCGAGATCATGGAAGCCGCTGTCGCGGAAGCGCCGCTCATCATCGTGCTGGACGATGCGCATCTCGCCGACCCCTCGTTGCTCGGCTTCGTCGACGACCTGCGCCACCGCCCGATTCGAGGGGCGGCGCTCGTCGTCGTGACCTGGCGTAACGACGAGGCGGTGCCTCCGTGGACCCCCGAGCTCGAGCTCAACCCCCTCGGTGACGCTGATGCGGCCGATCTCGTGGTCGCGGCACTCGGAGCACGACCACCCGCCGAGCTCACCGACGCAGTCGTCGCGCGGATCGGTGGCCATCCATTGATGGCGCTTCAGTCGGCGGCGTACCTCATCGAGTCCGGCGTCGTCACCATCGCCGACGAACATTGCGAGCTGCGATCAGCTGAGGCGATGGAAGCACTGCCGACGTCACTCCGGCTGTTCGTCGCGGCACGCATCGACCGGCTCCCCGCCGACGACAAGGCCGCGCTGCAGGAGCTCAGCACCTTCGGTGAGCGCATCGACGAGGTGATGCTGCAGCGGCTCGCCGGCGCACATGTCACCGCGGCAGTGCCGCGGCTCATCGACCGTGGGTTGCTGCGCACCGCCGAGTCCGGATTCCGGTTTGCACACGGCCTGGTGCAGCAAGTCGCCTACTCGTCGCTGCCACGATCGGTGCGCGCCGAGCTGCACCGCCGGCACTGGCAGTCACAGGACCTGCTCGCGACCGGACAGCGGATGTTTCATGCGCTGCGCTGGGCCGACTGCGTCTCGTCGACCGATGTGGACATGACGCGCGCGGCGGTCGCGGCCGCACTGCACGCCAGCGAGGCTCATGCAACATTGCTGTTCGCCACCCAAGCGGCGGCGGCCCATGCCACGGTCCGGCAGATCGGCGGGTTGCTCGAGGACAACGCCGTGCGGTTTCCGGCGGAGGCCTGCCGACTGCACACGCTGGCTTCTCGCAGCCTGCTCGAGATGGGCCGCTTCGAGGAGTCCCTGCATGCAGCCGACCGCGCGCTGGAAGCAGCGGGGATGGCCGGCCCACCAGGTGGGGCATTGCTGCGGGCTTTCCTGGCACGAGGGCACGCACTGTCGCGGCTGCGCCGGTTTCAGGCCGCCCGGCAGACCTTGGATGACGCGTTGGCGTTGAGCGAGCAGCTCGACGACCAGATCGGACGCGGTCAGGCGCTGCGGCTGATGGGCGACACCTGGCGACACTCGTCCTTCCCCGACTTCATGGCGCTCACGGAGCAGGCACACGACATCCTGGCTACGGCGGGTGACCGCGAGGGGTCGACCGAGTGCGCCTGCATCCTGGCCTACCTGACGTCGACCTCCGCGCCGGCCCGCTTCGAGCGCTGGCGCTCGGCTGCGGCAGCTGCGGTGGACCGGTCCGATGCGCGGGGACAGCTCTGGCTCGCCCGCGCCGACGCCGAGGCTGCGCACATCCGGCTCGACCACGACGCCGCCGCGACAGCCGCCGCCACATCGATCGAGCTCGGCGAGCTCCTCGGATCCACCGACGGCATCGCGGACGGCCTGAGGACGACGGTGCTGTCGATGACCCAGCTCGGTCGGCTGCCCGAGGCGTTGGACGCTTTCGAGCGATTGCGCACCCTTGCCGTGGCCAATGCCAATCCGCGCATGCGCATCGTGGCGGCAGCCGGTGGGTGTCTTGCCTTGCTGCGTAGCGGCCGGCTCACGGAGGCACTGGATGAGTACAACCACGCCGTCAACGCGGTCAGCGGCTTCGGGGCCTCCGAGGCCACGGAGGTCATGGGTCTCGCGGCGTCGATCGCCCGGGACCGGGGCCAGTGGTCCGTCGCTGCCCGCCACATCCGCCAGGCGATGGAAGGCGCCCAGTCGATGACATCCGCCATGGACTTGCTGTCAGCGCGCGTCGCCGAAGCGATCATCTTCGCGGAGGGCGGCGAGCCATCCGGTCCGGACTACCTTGCGCGCCTCGCTGCCGAAGCCGTCGATCTCGGGGCGCCGGCCCTCGGAGGTCTCGCGGCCGCCGCCGCCGAACAGCAGCGGTTGGCGGCAGATCAGCAAGCCGTCATGCCCGGACCGGGCGCGACACTCGAAGAGCTCGCCATCCGGGCCGACACTGCAGGCCTGCTGGCCGAACGCAGCGGCAGTGACGTCGCCGCGGCCTGGGGTCGGGCAGCCGCCGCCTGGGGTCGGCTCGGTGACTCGATCTGGCTCGCTCGCGCGCACTACCGCGCCGGAGCCTCGGCAGCTGCCGAGGAGGCGCTGGTGCGCATAGGCGCCGACGACGAAGGTCGCGGCTGGGCGCTGAGTCGGTAGCCGGTCAACGCACTGCGCGCGCAGCGGCCACGGGCGCACGCCCGGCCCGCGCCCGCAGCCCCGGCAGGTCGATGACGACGATGCGCCGGCCGTCGATCTGGATGAGGCCTCGCGACGCCAGCGAGGCAAGAGCGCCGTTCACGCTTTGCCGGCTGCCCCCGGCCAGCTCCGCCAGCTTGCTCTGGGACAGCCCGACGACGGGCAACGCTTCGGGATTGCCCTCGCGTCGTACCTCCACGAGACGGACCAGGGTCTTGGCGACCCGGCCCGGCAGGTCGAGCAACGAGGCGTCGGTGAGCTGGTCGGTGAGCCGGCGGACCATGCGGCCTAGCTCGCGCAGCACTCCTTGCACCATCTTGGGTTCCTCGACCAGCAGCCGCAGAAACTCCGAGCGCGGAACGACGAACAGGTCCGTGTCCTCCAGCGCCTCCACCGACGCCGAGCGACGCCCGCCGTCGACGAGCGGGATCTCGCCGAACGAGCCCGGCGCCTCGATGACCGTCATGGCCCGGCGCTCACCGCCGCGGCCGGTGCGGTGCACCAGCACCGATCCACGGGCCACGATGAACAGAGCGTCGCCGGGCGCGCCCTGAGCCACGACCAGCTCGCCGCGTCGCACCTTGCGCGGTCGCGTCGTGCGCGCGAGTAGATCGCGCTGCTGCAACGTGAGGCTGGCAAAGAGCGGGACAGTGCCGAGCAGTTCGGCGATGTCGAGAGAAGTGCGAGGTAGTCGCGGACGGGCTGGGCGCGCCACGGCCGGAACCTAACAGGTGTGCACGATATGGACGCTGCATGGCGCGTGGTGCGCGACACGGTCGGCGACGCTGCCGAGCAGGTAGCGCCGTACTCCGGTCATGCCGCGGTTGCCGACCACAAGCAGGTCGGCGCCGAGCTCCTCGGCGATGGCGAGGAGAGCGTCCGCCGGCTCCCCCAGGCGAGCGACTGGAGTCGCGCTGACACCAGCCTGCGCGAGTCGCTCTCCAGCTCGGCGGACGACCCCCTCAGCGGCGACGCGTTCGTCGTCGCCGAGCCACGCGGGCGCAGTGATGGCACCCCCCATCGCCCCCACCCCCGCAAGTACCGCTGACCGCACCGGCCGGTACGCCGTCACCACGTGCACGGTTGCCCCGCACAGGCGGCCAAGGTCCCCGGCTATGTCGACTGCGCTTTCGGCAGTGGACGAGCCATCCGTGCCGACGACGATGGTTCGGAACACGTCATGCTCCTTACTCCGGTTGGGCCGGGACGGGTGCGGTCGATGGCGACGAGCGTCGCCCGGGCTATGGCGGCGCTCAACCGGATGGTGCGCGAACTGTCACACATCCGACCAAGCGCGACATCTCGGGTGCGACGCTGCCTAGGGTGAGGACATGGCTGCCACCAGACCCGTCGCCCTGGTCACCGGCGCGTCCGCCGGCATCGGCCGCGAGCTCGCCCACATCCTCGCGCGGGAGGGCCACGACCTCGTCCTCGTCGCCCGTCGCGAGGCAGAGCTGACCGAGCTCGCGCGAGAGCTCAAGGAGAAGCACGGCGTCGACAGTCGGGTGGCACCGGCCGACCTGGCGCAACCCGGCGCTGCGCAGGACCTGGTCGAGGCGCTCGGATCGCCGACGCCGATCGATGTGTTGGTGAACAACGCAGGCTTCGGTGGACACGGAGCGTTCGCCGAGCGCGACCGCGACGCAGACCTGCGCATGATCGCGGTCAACGTCACCGCGCTGACCGACCTCAGCAAGCTCGTCCTACCGGGCATGGTGGCTCGTGGTCGCGGACGCATCCTCAACGTCGCCTCCACCGCGGCGTTCCAGCCGGGCCCGTTCATGGCGGTCTACTACGCCACCAAGGCCTACGTGCTGTCGTTGTCACAGGCGCTTGCGGAGGAGCTGTCCGGCACCGGGGTCACCGTCACCTGCCTGTGCCCCGGCGTGACGGAGACCGAGTTCCAGAAGGTCGCGGGAGTCGAAGACGTGCCGCTCACCAAGGGACCGTTGGCGATGACCGCGAGCGCGGTGGCCGAAGCCGCCTACAAGGGGATGCAGCGCGGCGCGCTGCTGGTCATTCCCGGGCTGCACAACAAGATCGGTGCACAGTCCGTCCGGCTCGCGCCACGCAAGGTCATCCTGAAGGTGGTTCGGCGGCTGCATCCGGTGGAGAAGTAACGACGAGATCGTCGACGACCTCGCCGATCACGACGACAGCCGGCGGCTCGACCGCCGCGCGGGTTGCGACGTCCGCGATGTCGCCCAGCGTGCCGCGCACAAAACGCTGATTCGGTAGCGACGCGTTTTCGATGATCACGACCGGCGTCGCCGGATCTCGACCACCTGCACGCAACGCCCCCGCGATCGCCCCTAGATGCGCAACGGCCATGAGCAGAACGAGCGTGCCGCGGCCGGCACCGAGAGCCTCCCAGTCGACCGTTGACCGCGGGTCGCCTGGTGGCACGTGGCCGCTGGCAACGGTGAACTCCTGCGCCGTCCCGCGCCGGGTCAGCGGGACACCCGCCAAGGTGGCTGCCGCTGTGACACTGCTGACGCCGGGCACGACGTCGACGGTGATGCCTGCAGCGGCGCACGCGGCGACCTCCTCGGCGCCTCGGCCGAGGACGAACGGGTCGCCTCCCTTCAAGCGGACGACGACCTGCCCGGCCCGCGCCCGGTCGACGAGCAGCTGGTTGATGTCGTCCTGCGCCGCGGCGACACCGCGCGGGTTCTTGCCGACATCGACGACCTCGACGTCAGCGGGGAGGGTGCCGACCAGCTCGGTCGGGCCGAGGCGGTCGGCGACGACGACGTCGGCATCGAGCAAGGCGCGATAACCCCGCAGCGTGAGCAGTCCCGGGTCACCCGGGCCACCGCCGACGAGGATCACCCGGCCCTGCCCCGACCGGGTCCGGCGCGCGCGCCACTCCCCCGACTGCAGCGCCCGGACCGCGTCGTCACGCAAGGCCCGCGCGCGACCCGGGTCGCCACCCGCGGTAACCGCGACTTGCACGTCGTCGACGGCTCCCCCGGCGGGGATCCACGCGGGTGACTGGGTGGCGTCGTCGGCGCGGGACGTCCAGATGCCGCGTAGCTCGGCGGCAGCTGCGACGGCTGCATTGACCCCGGCGTCGTCGGTGCACGCCAGTGCCAGCCACGCGCCGTCGAGATCGACCGGCGCGAACTCCCTTCGCACGACGGTCACCGCCGCCGGCAGCTCGGTGCTCACCTCGGGCGCGATGACCACGACGTCCGCGCCCGCATCGACCAGGGTGCGACAACGACGTACCGCGACAGCGCCGCCACCGACGACGACGACGCGACGACGTCGTACGTCGAGAAACAGCGGGTAGCGCACCCGCTCATCGTGGCAGGCGTTGTCCCGTAGCCGCCCACGACCGCGAGGGAGCACCGTGCGGGTAGGGCAACGGCGGCGCGTCCTGAGCAAGGAGTCGCGCCAGCCCGTCGGCGATGTCGGCCGCCTGACCGCGCAGCTCGGGGACGGCCGTCGACTCGTAGAGCGAGCCGCGACGCAGCGGGCCGATCGCGGTGATCCGGCCGTCCGCGCGCCCGGTCGCGTCGACCACGGCGCCGGCGTCCGTGGTCCGGATGCCGAGCTGAAGCGGGTCGGCAACAACCAGGCCCAGGTCGACCAGCCGTCGACCGAGGCCGCCGGGGTAGCGCTCGATGTCACACGTCGGACCGGTGCAGTTGACGACCGCCGCCACCGGCAGCTGCTCGACGATGCCGTCGCGCCGGATCGTCACCCGCCACCGACGCTCCTCCCCCACGGCGGCGATCAGCTCGCCGCCGACGACAGTGAACTTCCGGTCGTGGGTCATCCGTCGCACCGCGTCGGCAACCTGCGGGGCCATCCGGTGCCGCAGCACCTCCCACCGGCGCGAGAGGTCGTAGAGCAGCGCCCGGCGCTCGGCGATGGGAAGCCGACGCCACAGCGTGCCCGTCATCGGCCGGACCCCGTCGACCGCCGCGCGCCAGTCGAGCCCCTGACCTACCGCCTGTTCGACGTGGCGTCGCACCAATCGCTCGACGGCAGCCGCGGTGAGCGGCGCGTCTCCCGGCGGTAGCTGCAGTGGGATGGCCTGCGACAACGGCAATCGGTGAGCCCGCGGAAGGAGGCCGCGCCGGCTCACCGCGACGACGTGTCGTCCCTGTGCGGTCAGGGTCAAGGCGACGTCGATGGCGGTGAGACCGGTGCCGATGGTGAGCACCGTGTCGCCGGGCCTCGTCATCTCCTGCAGCTCGCGCAGGG
>JAVEEE010000113.1 GCA_030840615.1 Frankiaceae bacterium
CGAGATCCAGGCCACGGCGATCCTCGACATGCAGCTGCGCCGGCTGGCCGCACTCGAGCGGCAGGCGCTGCAGTCGGAGTACGACGAGCTGATGGCAGAGATCGCGGAGTACGAGGCGATCCTGGCGAGTCCGGAGCGGCAGCGGACCATCATCAGTGACGAGCTCGGCGAGATCGCCTCGAAATACGGCAACGAGCGCCGGTCTCGCATCGTTGCCTACGAGGGCGACATGAGCCTCGAGGACCTGATCGCCGAAGAGGACGTCGTCGTGACGATCACCCGCGGCGGCTACGCCAAGCGCACCAAGACCGACCTCTACCGGTCACAACGGCGCGGCGGCAAGGGTGTGCAAGGCGCGACGCTCAAGCAGGACGACATCGTCGACCACTTCTTCATCACCACGACGCATCACTGGATCCTTTTCTTCACCAACAAGGGCCGGGTCTACCGCGCGAAGGCGCACGAGCTGCAAGAGGCCAACCGGGCCGCGCGCGGGCAGCACGTCGCCAATGTCCTGGGCTTCCAGCCGGACGAGCGCATCGCGCAGGTCATGACCATCAAGGACTACACGGCGGCTCCCTACCTCGTGCTGGCCACGAAGTTCGGCCTGGTCAAGAAGACCGCGCTGTCGGACTTCGACTCCAACCGCAGCGGTGGCGTCATCGCCATCAACCTTCGCGACGGCGACGAGCTGATCTCGGCGGCGCTGCTGTCGGCGGACGACGACCTGCTGCTGGTCAGCCGCAAGGCCATGTCGATCCGGTTCCACGGCGACGACGAGGCCCTGCGCCCGATGGGCCGGCAGACCTCAGGTGTCATCGGCATGCGGTTCGCCGAGGGTGACGAGCTGCTGTCGATGGACGTGGTGGTCCGGGGCTCGGACGAGGACGAGGTCGATCTCCTCGTGGCCACCGACGGCGGTTTCGCGAAACGGACCCGGGTCCGGGAGTACAGCCCGCAAGGCCGCGGCGGCCGAGGGGTGTTCACCGCCAAGATCGTGTCCACCCGCGGTCAGCTGGTCGGCGCCCTGGTCGTCCGACCCGAAGACGAGCTGTTCGCGATCCGGTCCGATGGCGGCGTCATCCGGACCACCGCCGGTGAGGTACGCCGGACGGGACGGCAGACTATGGGCGTGCGCCTGATCAACCTGCCGGAGGATCAGTCGGTCGTCGCGATCGCACGAAACGCCGAGGCCGAGGGCGAGGCCGACGAGTCGTGACGACCGGCCCGGACCAGCCGGCCCGCCCCGAGACCCTCGGCGGCGGCGGCGTTTCCGGCAACGGCTGGCCAGGTGGCGGCGGTGCCGCGCGCCCGCCGGCGCCGGGGCAGTTACCCGGAGCCCCGGTTGTCCCGCGGCCGCCAGACTCCCCGCGCCCGGCGCCGGTATCGGCGCCCCCTCCTCGGCCGGCCAGCCCGGCCGCGACCCAGTCGCTCCAACGCCCACCGCCCGGCTCGTCCGGGCCGACCGTCCGCGCAGCAGCAGCACCGCCGCGGCCGGCTCGCCGCGGCGGCCGACGGGCCCGGCTGACGGTCAAGCGGATCGACCCGTGGTCGACGTTGAAGTTCTCGTTCGTCTACTCACTCGCGGGCCTCGTCGTGCTGCTGGTTGCCGTCATCGCGCTCTACGCGATCGTCGACGCGATGGGCGTGATCGACTCGATCCGGACGTTCCTCAACGACGTCGAGGGTGCGAAGAGCGGCGGCAGCATCGCGAGCTGGCTGGGCTTCGGCCGGGTGATGACGGTAGCCCTCGTGGTGGGGTCCGTGAACGTCATCTTGTTCACTGCGTTCGCGACCCTGACAGCGTTCGTCTACAACGTCTGCACCGACCTGGTCGGCGGCATCGAGGTGACGCTCGCCGACCGCAACTGACGAATCGGCTGAGGTACCCTCGCGGGGCGTCGCGCGGGCCTGTAGCTCAGCTCGGTTAGAGCGCTTCCCTGATAAGGAAGAGGTCGATGGTTCAAGTCCATCCAGGCCCACGAGGTGGTGAAACGTTGTGAAGCGACTCCTCGCTCTCGGGGCAGCGGTCGCGGCCGGAGTTGCCGCGCTGAAGTCGTGGCGCACCCGCAAGGCGGACGCCGAGCTCTGGCACGAAGCGACCGCACCGCGGGAGGACCTACGCTAGACGCGCTTCCCCATCGGGGGCTGTGGCGCAGTTGGTAGCGCACCTGCTTTGCAAGCAGGGGGTCAGGGGTTCGAGTCCCCTCAGCTCCACCAACAGACGACTGCCGGCTCAGGCGACGTGGAGACGGAACCACACGGACTTGCCGTCGGCCTCGCGGGCGACGCCCCACTCGTCGGCGAGTGTTTCGACCAGGAGGAGACCGCGTCCCGCTCCGATCGCTCCGGCCGGCCCGATGTGCATGGTCGTGTGCCGCTCGTCGACCTCGGGTGTGTCTGCCGCCCGCTCGAGCAGCTCGTCGATGTCGCCCAGCAGGTCGATGCGTTGGCCGCGACTGATGGGCGGTCGGAGATCGTGGTCGTGCACTTCGACGGTGAGCTCCGCGTTGGCCACGGAGACCGAGATGCCCAACGTTGTCCTGGCGTGCAGCACCCCGTTCGTCACCAGCTCAGAGGTGAGCAGCTGGACGGTCTCCACCTGCTCCGGCATTCCCCACTTCCGCACGGTCGCGCTCACGAACTCGCGCGCTTGGCGTGCGGCCATCGGATGGGGGTCGACGTCGAGCCTCGCCTGCCTCCCCATCGAGAAGTCCTCAGCCGGCGCCGGGTGAGGTCGGTGCGTTCTCCGTCGCCGCGGTGTCGGTAGCCGCGGTCTGCTGCGGCCGGGGAAATGGGGTGGGTGTGGGCGGCGGCGGCGTCACTGCCGTCGCGGGCCGCCTCGCGATCGCGGCCGCGGCGCCCGCTGCCGCTCCCGCGGCGAGACAAGCCAGGGCCGTCGGCCATCGGCGTACCTTCCGCGGGCTGTCCCCACGCAGGGCGAGCAGCGCTCCCGCGGCCCGTTCCTTGGCCTCGGCGCGAGCCGGTGCGGACGTCTCCTTCGCGGTCTCCGCGGCTGCGATGACCGCCGGTACGACGTCCTTGCGGAGCCGGGTGCGAGCGGTGTCGACGGCCGGGCCCAGCCGGACCTTGGCCTCGTCGAGGACCGGCGTCGCACGGGCGGCCGCCGCGTCGACGTAAGGCGACACCGCCTCGCGAGCCGCGGACAGCCGCGGCACCAACGCATCACGCGTGGTCTCCCAAGAGTCGGTCAAACGATCCTTGGTGATCTCGACATCGGGCTTGTGGCGCAACACGGTGGACCTCCGGGTGGGGCGGCTTCTTCCTTCGGCGTTCCCAGCCCCGCGGGTTCACAACCGCCGTGCGAGGATGGCGTGCTCGCCA
>JAVEEE010000044.1 GCA_030840615.1 Frankiaceae bacterium
GACTCGTGCTCCAACGAGTTCCCGAGCGCATCGAGCGCCTGCTGCTGGCGACCCGGCTGCATCGCGTGCTGGTCGTAGAGCGAGGGTCGGTAGCCGATCGGGTGATCACCCTCGGTCATTCGATCTCTGCCTGACGTGCCGACCCCCGTTCAGGTCACCCGCACGGTGCCCTTCATCCACGGGTGGAGCGAGCACATGAACCCGAAGGCGCCTCGGTAGAAGAAGCGCACCGAGTCGCTGTCGCCGGGTGCGATGTTCCCGCTTGCCGCGAAGCCGCCCTGCTCGGGTGCGAACGTGTGCGTCGCCGTCGAGTTGTTGGTGAGCTCGACCGATCCTCCACAGCGGACGGTGATGCTGGGCGAGGAGAAGCGGTAGGGCCGGGTGGGGTGCGCCGGGTCGTTCTCCATCGACAGCGGGGTCTTGGCAGTCGACTGCCTGGCGCATGGCTGCGGCGAACTGGCCTTCGTGGGCTCGGGCGACGGCGAAGCCGAAGCACTGCGTGCGGCCGGTGAATGTGTCGGCGCCGTTGCCGTGGGAGCCGCCGTCGCCGAGCGCGAGGTGGCGTGCCGGCGCTGCCCGAGCGGTGGGACGGTCGGCGAGGCCGGCCGGGTGGGCAAAATCTGGGCCGGCCCCGTCCGCGCCGGCGCCGTCCGCGCACCGGTCGGCACGGTCGCTCTGTTCGCGGCCGCGTCCGTGTTCCCCCCGCCGCAAGCCGCCGCAGCGAGCAGGACGATCGTGCCGGACACCGCGACGTGCGATCGGCGCATGAACCCCGTCCCCGTGTGAGGGCGCTCTTCGGACAGCCTCCGGTCTTAGTCACGAGGGCACGCCCTGAGGGGTTCAGCCGCTAAGGCACCGGATCAGGCAGCGGGGCACAGCGGTAGTCGGCTCGGTCGCCGGACTTGCGCGCGGGCCGCTTCCCGCTCCGCAGGTAGTCAGCGATCCGGTTGTCCACGCAGTCGTCGCCGGAGAGCGAGTCCGCATGTGTCCCGCCCCCGGGTTCGGAGATCAGGCTCGAGCGGAGGAACCGGCGACGCACCTCGAGGCTCCCCTCGAACGGAGTTGCCGCGTCATGCGTCTCGTCGATCAGCAGCACGCTCTGCGTCGAGCTACCGCTGATGTGCACGGGCTTGCGGGCCGGCGCCTTCCAGTAGAGACAGGGCGCGTTGAACCACGCGTTGTCCCATGTGAGGAACGGCGCCTTCGCGTAGACCCGGTCACCGTCCGACTGCCACCGACTCCAGCGCTGCGGCCACGGTGCGTCCGTGCACTCCACGGCGAGATAGACGGCGTATCCGTTGTCGTCGCCGGGGCTGTTGTAGAAAGCGTAGAAGTCGGCTACGGCGCGCCAGTGGCCGCCGTGAACGTAGCGGGAGAAGTCGTGGCCGAGCGTCTTCCAGGTCGAGCGGTAATAGCCGGCCCAGAGGAAGGTGTCCGTCCACTCGTCCGGGCCGACCTTGCCGCCTGCGGGATGTGCCGCGAGCTGGTCGAGGATCGCATACCAGCGGTGCTCGACGGCTTTCTCGGTCGCTCCTACGTGGTAGTGCGCGTGATACTTCGCCACCCACTTGAACCACGTCGTGATGTTGCGGTCGAAGGCGATGTCCTGGTCGAGGTTGGCGCCGTACCAGACCCGGCGCGGGTCGACCGTGCTGTCGAGCACCATGCGCCTGAGGTGGTTGGGGAACAGCGTGGCGTAGACCTGGCCCAGGTAGGTGCCGTAGGAGAAGCCGTAGAAGCTGATGCGGTCGACGCCCAGGGCGAGTCGGATCTGGTCCATGTCACGGGCGGTTTCCGCCGTGGTCATGTGCCGGATCAGCGCGGGATGCTTGGCCGCGCAGCGCTGGGCGTAGTGCCGGGACCGGTGCTTCCACTTGTGCAGCAGCGCCGACGTGCGTGGTCGGTAGTCAGGCCGGTTGACGTGGAAGTAGTCGTGGACGCACCGCAGCGCCGGTCGGCTCGCGCCGACGCCACGAGGGTCGAAGCCGATCCAGTCGTAGTCGTCGCCCACATGCTTCGGCACGTCCTGGCCGAGAGTGGCGTAGGAGCGTCCCGGCGCTCCCGGGCCACCCGGATTGACGAGGATGACTCCTTTGTATGCGCCCGCGGACGACGTGTGTCGCACCCGCGAGACGGCGATCTTGATGTGCTTGCGGTTCGGATGGGCGTAGTTGAGCGGCACCGAGATGAACCCGCATTGCGCTCCGAACAAGGAATGGCACGGCCGCCAGCTGATGGTTGCCACCGGTGCTCGCGCCGGCCCGCTCGTCGACGCGGCAACGGGCATCCCGACGAACAAGGTGGCAATGGCAAGGCCGACGCCGACGAGGGTGGTGACCTTCTTCATTGCTTTGACACTAACCTCACGCCGTGCGCCTCGTCATCGCTCGCTGCAGTGTCGACTACATCGGACGCCTGACCGCTCATCTGCCGCCGGCCGTGCGACTGCTGCTGGTCAAGGCAGACGGGAGTGTCTCCGTCCATGCCGACGGCGGAGCCTACAAGCCGCTCAACTGGATGAGCCCGCCCTGCACCCTGCGCGAGGAGCCGGGGGCATGGACGGTGACCAACAAGGCAGGTGAGCAGCTCCGCATCACGATCGACGAGATCCTGCTCGACACCAGCCACGAGCTCGGCCTCGACCCCGGGCTCGTGAAGGACGGGGTCGAGGCTCACCTGCAACAGCTGCTCGCCGACCGGTGCGAGGTCCTCGGAGCCGGGTGGCGGCTCGTACGCCGGGAGTACCCGACGGACATCGGCCCGGTCGATCTGCTCTGCCGCGATGCGAGTGGCCGGCACGTGGCCGTCGAGATCAAGCGCCGTGGCGAGATCGACGGGGTCGAGCAGCTCGCGCGCTACCTGGAACGACTCGACCGAGACCCCCTGCTGCGCCCCGTTCGGGGGGTCTTCGCCGCGCAGGAGATCAAGCCGCAGGCCCGCGTGCTCGCAGCTGAGCGCGGCATCGACTGCGTCGTACTGGACTACGACGAGCTGCGTGGGCTCGAGCCGGACACACCGCGGCTCTGGTGACGCCGACCGCCGGTGGCGTGATCAGCGGTCGAGGCCGAAGAGCTCGGCGAGGTCGAGCAACCGGATGACGCGGACCAGCTGCCGTCCGGGATTGCGCAGCTGGAACGTGCCGGTGCCGGGCATTCGCTGACCGGCTCGAATCAGCGGAGCCAGACCGGACACGTCGATGAAAGCCAGCCTCTCGGCGTCCACGAGGATCCGGGCGGGGCGGTCGGGCCCCATCAGCAGGCCATCCAGGGCGGACTGGACGTCGGGCGCGGTGGCGCAGTCGAGCTCACCGTCGAGCCGCAGCACGGCGCCATCGCCGGACCGCTCAACAGAGACGCGGAGCAGCGGCAACTGCCTGTTGCCGGACACCGGTTGATCCTCCTCGCTGGCACATCGACAAAGCGCGTGTCGACTGCCGGCTGGTGGCTCAACCGGGACCCGCCTGTTCTACCTGCTCGACTGCTCGTCCGCAACGCCGGTTGTCACGAACCTCGCGTGGAGTCGACGACCTCCTGAGCGATGGCGCGCAGCTTGACATTGCGGGTCTGCGACTGCTGGCGCAGCCGGTCGAAAGCCGCATCGGCATCGAGGCCTTCGCGCGCCATCAGGACGCCTTTGGCCTGCTCGATCACCGAGCGCGAGCTGATGGCCTCCCGCAGCTGGTCGGTCAGTCGTACGGCGTCGGAGTAGACCTTCGCATTGCCGACGGCGACCGAGGCCTGGCCCGTGAACAGTGCGATCAGCACGTCATCGAGGGCCGTGAAGCCACTGGGCTTGGCGCTGTAGAGGTTCAGCGCACCGATGGGCTTTCCCTGGAGCACGAGCGGGGCGGCCAGGAAGCTGCGGACGTCGTGCGCGCGGGCATCACGGACGAAGTCCGGCCAGCGCTCCTCGGCCTCGTCGACGTCGAAGCGGACGAGCTCGGCGTCGGCAATGGCCTGCAGGCATGGCCCGTGGCCGTGGTCGTACTGGCCCTGGTCGACGGCGAGGGTCCGGTCGTCGGTCGACGCCGCGGTGACCCAGCCCCCGTTGTCGACCAGTGTCACGCCGGCCGCATCGCAGTCATCGATCACCTGGGCGGCGAGTTCGGCCACCCGGCGCAGGGTGGTCTCGACGCTCTCCTCACTCACGAGAAGGTGGGCGAGCTCGTGCATGGCCATCGTGACCTCGTCCGAGCGAGTCTCGAGCGCCTCCGCCAGCGCCACGACGTCGATGGTGGACGTCTCAGCACCATTCGAGGGCGGGCCTTCGCTCGGGGTCACGGCGGGATCGTAGATCATCTTCGGGTGCGACACACTGGATCTGTGAAGATGCGCTGCGCTCGATGAGCCCGCGGCGCGCGCGTCGTCGCGACGAAGGAGCCCGTCCGCTGCGCAGCGAAGGTGACGCGGTCCTGCACTCCGACCCGGACGGCGACTGGCTCGTAAGGCCGATCACGGCAAGCGCAGCGGTCAAGACCTACCGATGCCCGGGCTGCGACCACGAGATCCCGCCTGCGCTGCCTCACGTTGTCGCGTGGCGGGTCGGCGCGGAGGACGATCGGCGGCACTGGCACCGCGCATGCTGGGAGGCCAGGCTGCGTCGCGGGGTGAGCCGTCGACGTGGCTGATATCCGGGCCAACACGGTGTTGCCCGCGCACCGGCGGCCGGTCAGTCTGCAGACTGCGGACGGACTGACCCTTGTCGGCGAGCTCGCCACACCGGTCGACCGCGAGCCGGTTGCGACATTGGTCATGCTGCACCCGTTGCCCACCCAGGGCGGGATGATGGACAGCCACCTGTTTCGCAAGGCGGCCAACCGGTTGCCCGCGCTCGCCGACCTGGCGGTGCTCCGGTTCAACACGCGCGGGACCGCTTCCGAACAGGGGCGCAGCGAGGGTGAGTTCGGCAACGGTGACGCCGAACAGCTCGACGTCGCGGCCGCCCTCGATCTGGTGGACTACGAGGACCTGCCGGCACCTTGGCTGGTCGGCTGGTCTTTCGGCACCGATCTTGCCTTGCGCTACGGCTGTGACCCGTCGGTGGTCGGGGCGGTCCTGATCTCACCGCCACTGCGGTTCTCCACGGACGCCGACCTCCGTCGCTGGGCCGACTCCGGCAAGCCGCTGGTCGCGATCATTCCGGAGCTCGACGACTACCTGCGCCCGGATGAGGCGCGGCGGCGCTTTGCCGTCGTACCGCAGGCGCGCGTCGTCGACGTCCCTGGCGCGAAGCACCTTTTCGTGGGCTACGCCGAGACGGTCCTCGACGAGGTTGTGCGCGCCATGCGACCGGAGGTGGTGCCGCTACCGCGACACTGGGACGGACCTGCGGACGGCGGACGCGAGTAGCGTGCCCGCATGGTGGTCGAGCTGCACCATCGGGACGCGGGCGAGGGACTTCCGTTGGTCCTCCTGCATGCCTTTCCGCTCTCGTCCGCCATGTGGCTCGCTCAGCGAGAGGCGCTGACCGACATCTGCCGGGTCATCACTCCCGATCAGCGCGGCTTCGGCGGTTCCCCGCTCGGCGACGACGAGCCGTCGCTGGACGTTGCCGCGGACGACGTCGCCGCGTTGCTGGATGCCAAAGGTCTCGACCGGGCCGTCATCGGTGGCCTGTCCATGGGTGGCTACGTCGCCATGGCCTTCCTCCGCCGGCACGCCGACCGGGTCCAGGCCCTGGTCCTGGCCGACACCAAAGCGGGAGCGGACCCCGAGCCGGCCCGGCAGAACCGCGAACGGATCGCGCTGGCGGTCACGCAGGATCCGGCGAGCACGGTGCTCGTCGATGACGTGCTGCCGACGTTGCTCGGCGAAACGACGGTGCAGCATCGCCCGCACGTCGTGGGCCGCACCAAGGCGTTCGTCCAGGCCGCCCCGGCCGCTGCCGTTGCGTGGGCGCAGCGCGCGATGGCAGCGCGGCCGGACTCCCTCGACGCGTTGCGGTCGGTCGCCGTTCCCACGCTGGTGATCGTCGGGTCGGAGGACAGGCTGGCACCACCGGCGGAGGCCGAGACGATTGCGGCGTCGGTGCCGGGCAGCCGGCTGGAGGTGCTGGATCGCGCCGGCCACCTGACCGCTGTCGAGGTGCCCGAGGAGTTCAACGCGGTCCTGCGTGCGTTCCTCCTCAACCTGACCTGACCCGGCCTCATCCTCACCCCGACCCGGCCGTCAGGCCTCGTCCTGCCGGGGAAAGGCGACCTCCGTGAGGATCAGCTGGATGCCTGCGGCGATCGGTACGGCGATGAGCGCGCCAAGAATCCCCAGCAGCGCAGCGCCGAGCAACGCCGAGACGATGGTGACAACCGGGGCCACGTCGACCGTTCGCTTCATGACGCGGGGTTGCAGCACGTAGTTCTCGAACTGCTGGTAGGCCATGTAGTAGGCGAAGGTCGCGATGCCGGTGGGCACCCCCTGGAACAGCGCGACTGCGGTCACGGCGATGGCGCCGATGGTGGCCCCGATGAGCGGGATCAGGTCGGTGATGGCGACGAACATGGCGAGGGCTCCGGCGAACGGCACCCCCCACGCCTCGAGCCAGATGAGTGTCGCGATGCCCGCGATGAACGAGGTGAAGAGGTTGCCGAGCACATAGCCACCGACACGGTTGAGGATCTCGTCGGTGAGCAGACCGAATCGCGCGCGTCTGCTGCGCGGCACCATCCGGAACAACGTGCGCTTGATGGCTGGCAAGTTGGCGAGGAAGTAGATGGTCAGGATGATGACGGTGAACGTCGACGCGACGATGCCGAGCACCTTCTTGCTGACCCCGAACAATCCACCGAAGACGCTGATGTCGATGCCGTTGTCGGCCTTGTCCTGAAGCGTCTTGACGAAGTGGTAGCGCTTGTCGAGTCGCTGGACCAGCGAGTTGTTGTCCAACCGCTTGACGTAGTCGGGGGCCTTCTTGACGAGCTCGCTCGACTGCGTCGCGATCGGCGGGACGACTGCGGCGACGAACCCACCGAAGAGACCGAGAGCGGCCACCACGATGACAAGGACGGCAACTCCGCGCTTGAGCCGGTGCCGGACGAGCCAACGCACCGCGGGGTCGAGGCCGACCGCGAGGAACGCGGCGATGAGCAGGAGGATCAGGACCTGCCGCGCGATGATGATGCTGTCGACGATGAGGGCGGCGGCCGCGACGCCGAAGGTCGCGACGAAAGCGAGCCGGAACGGTGACCGCGACGACATCGGTTTGCCGGGCCGCCCGAAGGGGTTGTCCTCGTCGACGCCGGCCTCGAGGTGTCGTACTCCGGTGTCGAGGACGGGGTCGTCGCGCGGGGCCAGGAGCTCGACGACCTCCTCGGCCTCGTGGGCCGCATGCTCGGCGCGTTCCGCCGCATCCTCGGCTTCGTGAGCCGCATGCTCGGCGTCGCGGGTGTCGTCGTCAGCCACGCAGCTCGCCTCCCCGGGTCAGCGTCCTATCCGTGACGCTCCCATCTTGATGGCAGAGCGCCCGCCCGACACGGCGCTACCCCGTCAGGTGATCTCGAACACCGTCTCCACGATCTCGGCGACCGGGCGGAAGCCGATGCGGGTGTAGACGCCGTTCGCCGTCGCGTTGGCGGCATCGGCGTACAACGTGCAGGCGTGCGAGGGGATCGCCAGCGCCTCGGCACATATCTGCGCGGTGAGTGCCGCGGCGTACCCGCGACGACGCTGCTCGGGTGGGGTCCACACCGGACCGATGCGGGGGACACCGTGCACCGGTCCGGACCGCCCGGCCATGCAGACCGGCTCTCCGTCTACGCACCAGAACCACACTCCGCCCCCCGAGCTCAGCCGACCGTCGAGGGCACGGAGCGCGTCGCCGGGGACCATCAGTCCGGCCTCGAGGTGGAACGCGTCGAACCAAGCGACGTAGAGCACGCTGTCGTCCGGCGCAAACGGGCGTGGCTGCCCGGCGACCGGGGTCGGTGGCCGAAGCTCGGTCAGGACGTATTGCACCTCGCGCATCCGCACCGAATGACTTCGTCCGGAACCGCGGGCAAGCGCCGCGGCGGTCGCCTCGGGACCGACGGCACCGGGGAGGTCGCGGTCACCGAGTGCCTCGCCGAGTGCGGTTGCAGCGGCGTCGGTCATGGCCGTGACCGCGACCAGATAGGGCGGGGTCCGCAACGCGGCACCTACGACGCCGAAGTCGTCGCTGACCCACGCGAACCACGGTGGATCGTCGCCGTGGCCGCCGCCCGAGCGAAGCGTGTCCAGGACGGTGAGCAGCACTGTGTTTCGCACCGGATCGGCGGCGAGGAAGCCAGTGACTGCGTGATCGAACGTCGTGACGTCGTCCGTCTTGTGGACCTGCATTGCTGTCTGCTGTTCAGCCGGCCGCTTGCACGAGCTCGGTGAGGACACCGCCGACACTCTTCGGGTGCAGGAACGCGATGGAGGCACCTAACGAGCCGTGGCGCGGCTGCTCGTCGAGCACTCGCACTCCTTCGCCGCGCAGCCGGTCCATCGTGGCTGCGACGTCCGTGACGCCGTAGCCGATGTGGTGCACACCTTCACCCCGGCTCGCCAGGAACCTGCCCACCGGGGTCTGCGGGGCGAGCGGCTCGAGCAGCTGGACGTAGGACGCGGCGTCCGCCGTGTCGGCGACGTAGAGCATCGCCTCGCGCACGCCTTGGGACTCGTTGGTCTCGCGGCCGACCACGGTGAGTCCGAAAGTCGTCTCGTAGAACGCGATGCTCGCCTCGAGGTCGCGTACGGCGATTCCGACGTGGTCGATACGCGTCAGCAGCGGGGTCACCTGGAGATTGTCGCTGTCCGCCACCGTTGGCGACGATGCGGCCTGGGCATTGTGG
>JAVEEE010000119.1 GCA_030840615.1 Frankiaceae bacterium
AATCGAAGCCGCGCCGGTCGAAGCCGACCCCGGGCCGGCCGATCTGCAGACCGCCCACGCACTCGGCTGGCCCGACGACGCGCGGCGGCCATCTCCGGCCACTTCGCTCGGCCCGCCAGCACCTGCACCTGCACCTGCTGCCGGTGGCGGGGACGACGTGCTCGGCCGGGTACGCACCGATGCCGCTGCTGCGCTGACCGGGGCGGGGCGGCGGAGTCAGGACTGGCTGCGCGCCGGCGACAACGCCCTCATGATCGCCACAGCGGTCATCGCCATCGTTCTGCTGATCACCGTCGCCGCCCTCTGAAGGCGCCCCTACCAAAGTCACGTCCACCCGGGCTGCTCATGGGGTGTTTGACCTGCGGTGGGCGATACTGGGTTCGAACCAGTGACCTCCTCGGTGTGAACGAGGCGCTCTACCACTGAGCCAATCGCCCTCTACCGGTCAAATCGAAGCCCCCAACCAGGGGCGATCCATCCGGGGATGACGGTTACTGTACAGGTGACGCCACCCGTCCGGACCTGTCGCGAGGGGCGCCGAAGTACGACACTGAAGCAGGAGTCCGAAGGAACTTAGCGAACGACGTTAGTCGTCACGGGTTCGCGGGGTACGTCAGACCCAACGCGACCAACCAGCAGAAGGACACCGGACGGCGATGAGCACTCGACCTGACTCAGTGACCTCGGAGCTAGAGCTGCGCCTGGTTGTTCCGGGCAGCCCTTCGCTCCCCGTCATGGCCGAGCTCAGTTATGACCACGGTGATCCCTATGCGATCCGGGTCGCGTTCCACACCGGTGGCGCCGACGTCGTCGAGTGGACCTTCGCCCGGGCCCTGTTGACCGATGGCGTGACGCATCCCGTCGGGGAGGGCGACGTCCAGGTCTGGCCGTCCCACTCGGGCGGGCGCCCCGTCGTCTGCCTGTCCCTGTCGAGCCCGTCCGGCCGCGCGCTGTTCGAGGCGCCTCTCGCGGAGCTGGTGGAGTTCCTCACCAAGAGCTACGCCGTCGTGCCGACCGGCAGCGAGAGCGACTACGTGGACGTCGAGGCAGAGCTCGCGTTGCTGCTCTGGAGTGGTCCCGAGAGCTGAGGCCCCGCTGCTGGAGGGCCGGTTAGAACGGAAGCCGGCGCCCGGAGGGCGTTCGCAGGTCGACCGGCTGTGGCGCGGGCGCGGGCCGGGGGCGCTGGATTTGGATCTGCTTCACGCCTGCCTCCCCACGTCGGGTGCTTACCTATACGACTGTCGAACCGGTGATTCGTTACACCAATCGGCTGCTCGGTTCAGAACCTGAGCCGCTCAGCGGACAGAGATCATCCGATCGGGCATCCGTCCACAACCGTCCGAATGACGGCTTGTGTGCCGAGATGGGCAACGAGATCCGCCTCGTGGTCCGCCGCGAGCACGACCAGGTCGCCGCGCGCACCGGTGCCGAGGTGCCCGACGTCGTCTCGGCATAGAGCCGCAGCGCCGCCGAGAGTCGCCGCGCGGAGTGCCGCATCGACCGGCAGCCCCATGCCGAGACAGGCCAGCTGGACGGCGACGGGCATCGACTCGCACCACGCGCTGCCGGGGTTGCAATCGGTGGCGATGGCGAGTGTGCACCCCGCGTCGCGTAGCACCTGCGCGTGCGCCCATCGGTGCGAACGCGTGTAGAGGCTGACGACCGGCACGAGGACGGCGACGACGCCGCTCGCGGCGAGCGCCCGCGCGTCCTCGTCGGTGACGTGATCGAGATGGTCGGCGCTGGCGCAACCGAGTTCCGCAGCGAGCAGCGCCGCACCGGTGTGAGAGAGCTGCTCGGCGTGCATCCGGAGTCCGAGCCCCGCCGTGCGACCCGCGGTGAGAATCCGCCGAGCCTCCTCGACGGTGAACGCACCGTCGTCGCAGAAGACGTCACACCACTGTGCGCCGTGCTGCACCGCCACCGGCAGCATCGCGACGACCTCGTCGACGTAGTCGTCGCGGTCTCGCTCCGGCGGCACGACGTGTGCGCCGAGATAGGTCGTGGTCGCGCCAATCCCTACCTGCTCGGCGGCGTGCCCTGCGACCGTGAGCAACTGCACTTCGTCCCCCGGCGTGAGGCCATAGCCCGACTTGATCTCGACGGTGGTCGTGCCGCTGCGCTGCATCGCGGCGAGCCGATCGACAGCGCCCGCGAGGAGCTCGTCGTACGACGCGGCGCGGGTCGCCTCGACGGTTGTGCGGATGCCGCCGGGCGAGTAGCCACCACCCGACAGCCTTCCGACGAAGTCGTCGCGGCGTGATCCGGCCCACACCGCGTGCGTGTGGCAGTCGACGAAACCCGGGAGGACAGCCGCTCCCCCGGCGTCGAGCTCGGGCACGTCCCCGACGCCGGTGAGGTCGCGGTCGGCGCCGGTCCAGCTGACTCGACCCGCGCGGATGACGACGGCAGCATCCACGATCACCGGTGCGTGCCAGGTCGTGAGCCGCCCGATGTTGCGGACGACGAGATCTGCCGGCGGCACCGGGATCAGGCCTGCCACGCGGGTGCGTGCGTCCCCGGCTCCAACGGCATTCTGACGCCGACGTCACGCGCGGTGTCGAGCGCGATGTCGTAACCCGCGTCCGCGTGCCGGATCACCCCGGTGGCGGGGTCGTTGGTCAGCACCAGCTCGAGCCGCCGACGCGACGACTCGGTTCCTTCAGCCACGATGACCAGCCCGGCGTGGATCGACTTGCCGATGCCGACACCGCCGCCGTGGTGGATCGACACCCAGGAAGCACCAGATGCGGTGTTGACGAGGGCGTTGAGCAACGGCCAGTCGGCGATGGCATCGGAGCCGTCGCGCATCGCTTCGGTCTCACGCTCCGGCGAGGCAACGCTGCCGGCGTCGAGATGGTCCCGACCGATCGCGACCGGAGCCCGCAGGATGCCACGCGCAACGAGATCGTCGAACGCGAGACCTGCAACCTGTCGCTCGCCGTAGCCGAGCCAGCAGATGCGTGACGGCAGACCCTGCCCCTTCACGTTCTCGCGGGCGAAACGGACCCAGCGCTGCAGCCCGTCATCGTCCGGGAACGCCGCGAGCACCGCGTCGTCCGTGGCCGCCAGATCGGCGGGGTCGCCGGACAGGCAGGCCCAGCGGAAGGGGCCGGCACCGCGGGAGAACAGCGGTCGCACGTAGGCCACGACGAACCCCGGATAGCCGAACGCGTCGGTGACGCCGGCGTCCTGTGCCTGCCCACGCAGCCCGTTGCCGTAGTCGAAGGTGACAGCGCCCGCCCGCTGCAGGTCGAGCATCGCCCGGCAGTGTGCGGCCATCGCCGCGATCGACCGGTCGACGTACTCGTTGGGTTTCGTACGACGCAGCTCGATCGCCTCGTCGAGAGTCATGCCGTTGGGCACGTAGCCGTTCAGGGCGTCGTGGGCGCTGGTCTGGTCGGTGACGACATCGGGTGTCACTCCCCGACGCACCAGCTCGGGCAACACATCCGCGGCGTTGGCGACCACCGCGACGGACAGCGCGCGTCGTTCCCGAGCGGCGTCTTGCACCCGGGCCAGGCCGTCGTCGAGTGAGTCGGCGATCTCATCGAGGTAGCCGTGCGCCTGGCGCCGTTGCGCCCGCCACGGGTCGACCTCGACGCACAGCGCCGCGCCGCCGTTGCCAGTGATGGCGAGCGGCTGGGCACCGCCCATCCCGCCGAGGCCGGCCGTCAGCACCCATCGACCCGCGAGCGTCGCTGCCCCGGCTTGATCGGCGAAGTGCTGCCGGGCGACTTCCGCGAACGTCGCGTAGGTGCCCTGGAGGATGCCTTGGGTGCCGATGTAGATCCACGACCCAGCGGTCATCTGGCCATACATCGTCAGCCCGAGGTCCTCGAGCTCGCGGAAGTGCTCCGGCGTCGCCCACTTCGGCACGATGTTGGCGTTGGCGATGAGCACCCGCGGCGCCATCTCATGCGTGCGCAGGACACCGACGGGCTTGCCGCTCTGCACCAGCAACGTGTCCTCGGGGCCCATCGAACGCAGCGTCTCGACGATCGCGTCGAAGCTGCGCCAGTCACGAGCCGCACGCCCGTTGCCGCCGTAGACGACCAGGTCTTCGGGCCGCTCGGCTACCTCCGGGTCGAGGTTGTTGTGCAGCATGCGCAGCGCACCCTCGGCACCCCAGGTCTGGGCAGTGCGCTCCGGTCCGCGCGGTGCCCGGACCACTCGTGCCTGGCTCACGTCCACCTCCCCACCCACCACCCAACAGTGGAACCGGCTTCGCCGGATCCCTTCGGACCGTAGCGCTAGGACAACGGGCCGGTCACGGACTCAGCCGCAGCAAGCAGCACGCCGTCGCGGACGGCGACGACCGTCGCCTCGATCTCGGGGGCGAGGTAACGGTCCGGACCGGGTCCGGCGACGCGTTCCCGCAACGCCGCCACGACCGCGCCCGTCGCGGCCGCGGGCTGCAACGGCGCGCGCAGATCGATGGCTCGGGCGGCCGTCAGCACCTCGACGGCGAGCACCCGGGTCAGCGCGTCGACACTGCGCCGCAACTTGCGCGCCGCCGACCAACCCATGGACACGTGGTCCTCCTGCATCGCCGAGGACGGGATCGAGTCGACGCTCGCCGGCACCGCCAGCCGCTTCATCTCGCTCACCAAGCCGGCCTGCGTGTATTGCGCGATCATGTGGCCGCTGTCGACTCCCGGCTCGTGCGCGAGGAACGGTGGGAGGCCGTGTGAACGGTTCTTGTCGAGGATCCGGTCGGTGCGCCGTTCGGCTATTGACGCCAGGTCGGCGGCGGCGATCGCCAGGAAGTCGAGCACGTAGCCGACCGGCGCACCGTGGAAGTTGCCGTTGGACTCGACCCGCCCGTCTTCGAGCACCACGGGGTTGTCGATCGCGGACGCGAGCTCGTACGACGCCACCCGGGCCGCGTGGTTGATCGTGTCGCGGCAGGCGCCCGCCACCTGTGGCGCGCATCGCAGCGAGTAGGCGTCCTGCACGCGGGTGTCGTCGGGACCGCGGTGTGAAGCGACGATGGCCGACCCGGCCAGCGCTGCCCGCATGTTGGCGGCCGACAGGGCCTGTCCCGGCTGGGGCCGCAGCCGCTGCAGCTCGTCGGCGAAGACCCGGTCGGTGCCGAGCAACGCCTCGACGCTCATGGCCGCGGCGAGGTCGGCCGTCGTCACGAGCCGACGGAGGTCGTGTAGAGCGAGCACCAGTGTCGCGAGCATCCCCTCGGTGCCGTTGATGAGGGCAAGCCCTTCCTTCTCGGCGAGCACGACGGGCTCGACACCCGCGTCACGCATCGCCGCGGCGCACTCGCCCTCGCCCATCAACGTGAGCGCGACGTGGGCCAGCGGTGCGAGGTCACCGCTGCATCCCAGCGAGCCGAACTCACGGACAGCAGGCTCGATGCCGGCGTTGAGCAACGCCGCCAACGTGTGAGCGACCACGGGCCGCACTCCGGTGTGCCCGGTGGCCAACGTGCGCAGCCGCAGCAGCATGAGGCCGCGGACGACCTCGCGTTCGACGAGGTCGCCGTTGCTCGCGGCATGCGAGCGGATCAGGGAGCGCTGCAGGTCGGCCCGGCGGTCGACCGGGATGTGCGTCGTCGCCAGGGCGCCGAACCCCGTCGAGATGCCATAGACGGGCCGGTCCGAGCGCGCCAGCCGCTGCACCAGCTCGTTCGAGCGTTCCATGGCAGCCACTGCTTCCGGCGCGAGCTCTACGCTCGCCCCGTGCCGCGCGACATCGACGACCTGCTGTTCGCTGAGCGGCTTTGGCGTGACGACGACGTCGGCCATCGGTTCCCTTCTCACGGATCTGGGTTGGCTGCGGCGCATCGGTCGAACACGTCGGCGGCGTGAAGGGTCAGCGGTCCGGGGCTCTCGGGAAACGCGGCACCGTCGAGTGCACGGATCGACTGCACTCGGCGGGTCGACGATGCGAGGAACGCCTCACGCGAGTCACGCAGCTGCCCGACGACGTAGCTGCCTTCCTCCACCGGCACGCCGTCACCGCGCAGCCACTCGAGCAGCAGCTCGCGAGTGATGCCGCCGAGGCAACCGCTCGACAGTGCCGGGGTGACGAGGACACCGTCGTGTTCGAAGAACACGTTGCTTCCGGTGCCCTCGCAGATCTCGTCGCGGGTGTTGAGCATCAGAGCCTCGGCCGCGCCCCGGTCGTGTGCCCATCGCAGCGCGACCACGTTGTCGGCGTACGACGTCGTCTTCAGTCCCACGGTCGCCGACCGCTCGTTGCGGATCCACGGGACCAGCGCCACGTCGGCCGTCGGCGGCCACACCGTGAGCGGTCCGGTCGCGATCAGCACGGTCGGTGGCGAGGTGCCGCGATCGGAACCGTAGGGCGACGGGCCGCCGGTCACGGTGATGCGCAGCCGCGCCCGATGCGGACGGTCGGCGAGAACCGCGTCGATGCCCCGGTGCACCAGGTGCTCGTCGACGGTGATGCCCAGGCCGGCGGCGGAGTCGCGCAGCCGGCGAAGATGCCGGGTCAACGCGAAGGGCACGCCGTCGCGCACCTCGCACGTCTCGAAGACACCGTCACCGACGACGAGCCCGTGGTCGTCGGCACGGACGACGGGTGCGTCCTCGGCCACGAGCCGGCCGTTGACCCACAGACTCACGACACCTCCAACAACCGGCTCACCTTGAGCTCGGTCTCGTCCCACTCCTGCTGCGGGTCGCTGCCCCAGGTGATGCCCGCGCCCGTTCCGAGCTGAAGTCTGCCGTCCGACCACGCGAACGTGCGGATCGCCACGGCCAACCGTCCCCGGCTCCGGTCCGCGTCGACCCAGCCGACCGCACCGCAGTAGACGCCCCGCGGGGTCGGCTCGAGCTCACCGATGATCCGCAGCGCACTGGATTTGGGCGCGCCGGTGACGGACCCGGCCGGTGCAGCGGCGGCCAGCAGGTCGGCCCACCGGCGGCCGGGCTCGAGCCGCGCGGTGACGGTGGACACGAGGTGCACGAGACCAGGATGTGGCTCGACCCGCAACAGGCTGGGCACGGCCACGCTTCCCGGGACCGCGACGCGGGACAGGTCGTTGCGGACAAGGTCGACGATCATCACGTTCTCTGCCGCGTCCTTGTCGGTAAGGTCGGAGGCCGTCCGTCCGGTTCCCTTGATCGGCCCGGAACTCACGACGTCGCGGTCGCGTTGGAGAAAGAGCTCCGGCGACGCCGACGCGACGTGAAGGCCGGCTTGGGGAACGCAGACGGTGGCCGCGAGCGGCGCCGGGTTGCCGCGGGCGAGCGCGCCGCCGAGCGAGCGCAGATCAGGCGCCTCGTCATACGGGGTGCTGAGCACGCGACAGAGGTTGGTCTGGTAGACGTCGCCGGCGGCGATCCGCTCGCGGATCGCGGCGACGCCGGCGCGATAGGCGTCGGCATCCAGGCTGCTGTGCCACCCGGCGCGTGCCGGCATCTGCCAACGGGGTGCGCCGGCGTACCAGTTCCCGAGCGGGCGGACCGTGTCCATCCGAACGCACGTGAGCGCGCCTTCGAATGTCTGTACGACGACCCAGAAACCGGCTGAGTCGAGCGCTTCCGGGTCGCTGACGATGTCCCGGCAGTCGGTGGCGAACCGGCCGTCGACCACCGCCCAACCGCTCGTGGGCCCACTGGTCATCGGCGCAGCGAGAGCCCGGCGGCCGCCTCGAGCAGACACAGCGCGGCCAGCCGGACCGTGCGTTCGTCCGGGGCGTCGTTGGTCGCGTCGACCTCGGTGACGTCGATGGCGCGGACCCGTGGGTCGCGGGCGGCGAGGAAGGCCGCATCCATGGCCTCCCGTGCGGAGATCCCGCCGGGCAGGCTGGCCGGGCAGGCCGGCGCTACCGACCGGTCGCAGACATCGAGATCGAGGTCGACGTGGATCGGTCCGCCTGCCGCGCCGGCGACATCGAGTGCCGCGGCCATGCAGACGCCGATACCGCGGCGGGCCACCTCGTCGCGCCCGATCACCATGACTCCGCGAGCGACGGCCTCGTCGTGGTAGGAGCGGCTGTTGGCCCAGTCGGCGATGCCTACCTGGACGATGCGCTCGGGGTCGACGCCGGCGGCGATCAGCTCGCGGACGGGGGTGCCGTTGCTCTTGCCCTCGCGCAGGTCGTGATGGGCGTCGAGGGTGACGAGCCCTGCGGTGGCGAGGTCGGCCTCGAACGCACCTGCCATCACCGGGTACGTCGCCGAGTTGTCGCCGCCGAGCGCGATCAGCAGGCGCGCCTTGGTCACCGCGGTCCGGGCCGCCTGGCGGATCCGCCACTCCCCCTCGACCGCCGTGTCCGGGTCGTCGACGTCACCCACGTCCCAGGCCGCGAGCTGGGAGACGTCGAGGCGGCGTGAGGCCGCCCAGGTCGAATAACGGCTCAACGCCCGGCGTACGGCGCCAGGGGTGGCGTGCGCGCCGCTGGCACTGATCGACGTCGCGAAGGTGGGCACGCCCAGGACGGCGAAGTCGGGGGCGCGGGCGCCGGGACCCGCTGCGAGCCAGTCACTCGCCCGCGGCCAGCGCGGGTCCTCGGCCCGGGGCGGCGCACTCACGGCGCCACCGTAGCCGTGCCGGCTCCTGTATCGTGGGCCGCGCATCGGGGCGGCCCCGAAGGTTGTGGGTCCCGGCGTGCGGACGTAGCGCAGCTGGTAGCGCATCACCTTGCCAAGGTGAGGGTCGCGGGTTCGAATCCCGTCGTCCGCTCTGGGGTCGTGAACCCCGCGGCGGGATGGCCGAGTGGCTTAGGCAAGGGCCTGCAAAGCCCTGTACGCGGGTTCGATTCCCGCTCCCGCCTCGCAAGAGCACCGTCCGCATACACTCACGTGCACTGCACGGGCGATTGGCGCAGTCTGGCTAGCGCGCTTCCCTGACAC
>JAVEEE010000082.1 GCA_030840615.1 Frankiaceae bacterium
AGCGCAGCTGAGCCCTGGGGCCGGCCCGCGCGCCCGACCCACCGAGAAGTGGGCGTCGCCTACGATCGGGACATCCGCATCGCGCGACGAGGAGCTCTGTGTCCCCCAGCGACAAACCCGAGGGCGACCTGCTCCGCGCAACACTCGCGGCGGTCGCGCCCGGCACTGCGCTGCGCGACGGGCTGGAGCGGATCCTGCGCGGCAACACCGGTGGTCTCGTCGTGCTCGGCCACGACAAGACGGTGGAGTCGTTGTGCACCGGCGGGTTCCCGCTCGATGTCGAGTTCTCCGCGACTCGGCTGCGCGAGCTGGCGAAGATGGACGGCGCGATCGTGCTCGACGACACCTACACCCGCATCGTCTGGGCTGCGACGCATCTCGTGCCCGACCCGTCGATCCCGACCGAGGAGTTCGGCACCCGACACCGCACCGCGGAGCGCGTCGCGAAGCAGACGGGTTACCCGATCATCAGCGTCAGCCAGTCGATGCGGATCATCGCGCTCTACGTCGACGGGCGCCGCTACGTGCTCGACGACTCGGCGGCGATTTTGTCCCGGGCCAACCAGGCGCTCGCCACCCTGGAGCGCTACAAGCTGCGGCTCGACGAGGTCAGCGGCACGCTGTCCGCGCTCGAGATCGAGGACCTCGTCACGGTCCGGGACGCAGTGGCGGTCAGCCAGCGCCTCGAGATGGTGCGCCGGATCGCGTCGGAGATCGAGGGTTACGTCGTCGAGCTGGGTGCCGATGGACGGTTGCTGTCGCTCCAGCTCGACGAGCTCATGGGCGGCGTCGAGCAGGAGCGCGAGCTGATCGTCCGGGACTACATGCCACCGCCGCACGGCCGGCGTGCCCGCAAGGTCGACGATGTCCTGGCCGAGCTCGACGTCCTGTCCGCGGCGGACCTGCTCGACTTTGCCGCTATCGCCCGGGTCTGCGGGTTCGGGACGTCGGTCGACGTCCTCGACGCGGCTGTCTCCCCACGTGGGCACCGGCTGCTCGCGCGGGTCCCACGGCTCCCCGGGCCCGTCATCGAGCGGCTCGTCGATCACTTCGGCTCGTTGCAGAAGCTCCTCGCGGCAGGCATCGACGATCTGCAGGCGGTCGAGGGCGTCGGTGAGACCCGTGCGCGTTCGGTCCGCGAAGGTCTGTCCCGGCTGGCCGAGTCGTCGATTCTCGAACGCTACGTCTGAGCCATCCCAAACAGTCCGATCGGGCTCTTGCGCTGACTGGCTCGCCCTGCTCAGGCTGTCGAGGTGGACAGCAACTTCGACTTCGTCGTAATCGGCTCGGGACCCGCCGGAGAGAAGGCCGCGGCTCTCGCGGCCTACCACGGCAAGAGCGTCGCCGTCATCGAGCGAGCACCGCGTCCGGGCGGCACGATGATCGACGGCGTCGCCAGCACCAAGACCATGCGTGAAGCGGCGATCTACCTCACGAGCTTTCGCCAGCGACAGGTCTATGGCACCGGCTTGCGCATCGAGCCGGAGCTGGCGGTGCAAGGGGTGCGGGATCGCACAGCGCGGGTGGAGTCGCTCCTCGCCCGTGCCGTCGCGAGCAACCTCGCCCACCACGGCATCGAGTTGATCCACGGGACCGCACGTCTCGCCGGTCCCGGCCGGGTGGAGGTTCAGCCACCTGGTGGAGGCGCGGCTCGCGTCGTGACGGCTCCGGTGGTGCTGTTGGCAACCGGCTCGCGGCCGTTCCATCCGCCCGGCGTGCCATTCGAGCACCGCGACGTCCTCGACTCCGACAGTGCCCGGCAGATCGACCGACCGCTGCGCAGCGTTGTGGTGATCGGCGGCGGCGCCGTCGCGTGCGAGTTCGCGTCGATCTTCTGCGCGCTCGGTTGTGAGGTCACGCTGATAGAGAACGGTCCGCAGCTACTTCCTTTCGTGGACGGGCAGATCGCCCAGGCGCTGGCGGCGGAGTTCCGCGACATGGGGATGCAGGTGCTGCTGGACACCGGCCGGGCTCGGGTCACCGCGGACGACGACGGTCCGGTCGTCACGCTGCCGGAGGGCCCGGTGCTGTATCCCACCAAGGTCGTCCTCGCGGTCGGCCGGACCGGCAACACCGAGTCGCTCGGGCTCGAGGAGATCGGGGTCGCCGTCGACGGGCGCGGGCACGTCGTCGTCGACGACCGCCACGCGACGACGGTCCCGGGAATCTGGGCGGCGGGTGACGTGACGGGTCCGCCGGCGCTTGCGTCGGTGGCGATGGCCCAAGGCCGGATCGCTGCCCGCCATGCCCTCGGGATCCCCCTGCTCGACACGGTCGACCAGGTAGCACCGCTCGGCGTCTACTCGATTCCCGAGGTTGCGATGGTGGGTCTCACCGAGGACGCTGCCCGCGCCAACGGAGAAGACGTGGAGGTCGGGCAAGCACGCCTGTCCCGCAATGCGCGAACGGCCATCACGGGCGATCCGCACGGGCTCGTGAAGCTGGTCTTCCGGCGCGGCGACCGTCGACTGCTCGGAGCGCACATCCTCGGTGGGAGTGCGAGCGAGCTCATCCACCAGGCGCAAGCAGTCATGCTGTTCGGCGGCACCATCGACTTCTTCATCAACGCGACCTTCAACTCGCCTACAGCGAGCGAAGCATTCAAGTACGCCGCCTACGACGGCCTGTCCCGGCTGGAGAACCGGCCGACCCTGACCACCAACGTCTGAGGACCGGCGCAGCTAGGCCTGGATCGTGTCGGCGGTGAGCGCGCCTTCCCAGCCGGTCGCGGTCGCGCCGAGCAGCAGGTGCAGGTCGACCAGCAGCACGGGTGTGCCCCGATGGCGGCGGACGCCCACGACGTAGGGCGGCAGCGACTTCGGCGCGGCTTCGGCCTCGGGCAGCTCGTCGGGCGGCAGCACGGCGACCACCTGGTCGACTGCGATGCCGACCGTGTCATCAGCGAGATCCATCACGAGCACGTCACCGCGCTCGAAGGCCGCATCGTCCTGGCCGGAGCCGCGGACATCGAGCACCGGCAGCGGCGCCCCGCGCAACATGACGACGCCGGCGAGCGGCGGACGGGTGCCGGGCAAGCGCTCGACGCCGTCGAGCCGGACGATCTCGCGAACCTCGTCGAGCGGTGTCGCGAAGGTGCGCTCCGCGAGGCGGAACAAGACGTAGCCGGTGGTCATCGGTGCCTCTCCCCGCGCACGTTTTCATCCCCGCGCACGGTGCCCTCGGCGCGCAGCGCGAGCTCGTGACACAACGCCGAGAGCTCGGCTACCGAACGGCCACCGAGCTCAGGCGCGACCGCATCGAACGGTCGGTGTCCCAGCGTGCTGGCTGCAGCCCGGTAGGAACGCGCAGCTGCCAGGTGCTCGCCCTGCCGTTCCAGACAACCGCCGAGCAGGAAGTGCGCGAACCCGTCCTCGGGGTCGAGGTAGACCGCCTTGCGCAGTACGACGAGGGCCTCACCGTCGCGACCCAGGTTGCCGAGAGCCAGGCCATGCAGATAGTGCGCCTCGCTTCGCAGCGGCGTAGCGGTCACGATCTCTGCTGCGAGATCGGCGGCTTCGGCGTACTTGCCTTGCGCGACCGCGGTGCGCACGGCCAGCATCGGCCGGACGGGCGGGGACGGCGTCGCTGAATCCGCCATGACGTCGTCGACGACGTCGCGACGGTTGATGGGTCCACGCCGGCGGTCGGCGCGAGTCGGCCGCAGCTCGTCCTCGGTGCGACGGTCCGGGAGCACGGCGCGACGTTCGGACGCAGGCTCACCGCGGCGATAGACGAACGCGTCGCCGAGTGGCACGAGGCTGAAGTCGTCGCTGATCTGCCACAGCGTCTCGGCGTGACCGAGGAACAGGTAGCCGCCGTCGCGCAGGCACCCGTGCAACCGCTGCATCAGCCGCTTGGTGGTCGTGCGGTCGAAATAGATCGTGACATTGCGGCACAGCACGAGGTCGAGCTCGCCGGCCTCGAACGGCGGTGCGTCGGTGACGAGGTTGTGGTGGCGAAACTCCACCAGCTCGCGCACCTCGTCACGGACCACATAGCCGCCGCGATCGGTATCGAGGTAGAAGAACCGTTGCTGGTCGAGTGGTTCGGTCATGACGAATGCACGCTCGGCATAGCGGGCTGCTTCGGCAGCACCCAGTGCGCGGGTCGAGATGTCGGTTGCGATGATGCGGATGTCCCAGCCGGAGCTCACCGGCAGCAGCTCACGCAGCAGCATCGCGATCGTGTAGGGCTCCTCGCCGGTCGAGCATCCGGCGCTCCAGATCCGCAGCCGCTTCGTGCCGGCAGCCTGTCGCAGCAGCTCCGGGAGCACGTGCTTGCGCAACGCGCGAATCTGCGGCGGGTTCCGGAAGAAGTGCGTCTCAGGGATCGTGACCTCGTCGAGCAGCGCCTGACGTTCCGCGTCACCGGCGGGTCCGGTCAGCAAGGCCAGATAGGCGCCGACATCGGTGCAGCCGCTGGCGCGCATGCGTTCGTTCACGCAGAACGCCAGGGCCTCGCGTCGCGACAGGTCGAAGGCAAGCCCGGCAGTGTCGCGCAGAAGCTGAGCGAACGCCGCGAACTCGGCATCGGAGAGCGGCAGCCGGTTCACGTCGACACCTCGATCACCGGAGCCGCGGTGAGCTGCCGGAGCGCCGGCCCGACCTCAGACAGCGGAAGCTCGAGATCAGCAGCACCGAGAGCCATCGCCGCAGCCGGCATGCCGTAGACCGCCGACGTCTCCTCGTCCTGGGCGATGGTGAACGAACCCCGGTCGCGCATCTTCTTGAGACCGAGGGCGCCGTCGCGGCCCATGCCGGTGAGCAAGACCCCGACCGCGGCCGCGCCCATACACTCCGCGACCGACGTGAGTGTCGCGTCGATGCCCGGCACGTGGTACTGCGTCTTCGGTGGCTCGTGGGTCGTCACCCGCAGCTGGTCGTGCACGATGAGGTTGAGTCCGCTCGGCGCCACGGTGACGGTGCCGGCCACGAGGCGACGACCGTTCGCGCCCACCGCAACGGGCAGCGCACACAGAGTGTCGAGCCACGCGGCCAGGCCTTCGATGAACCCGTCGGCCATGTGCTGTACGACGACGACAGCGGCCTCGAGGTCGGCCGGCAACTCGGCAAGCACCATCGACAACGCGTGCGGCCCACCGGTGGACGCCCCGATGGCGATGAGCCGGACGTCACGGCGACCGAGACCGTCGAGAGCCTTCGTCGCGGGTGCGCGATGGGTCGCGGGCTCCGCGTCGGCGCGACGCGCCGGGCCACCGAGCCGACGGGTCGACATGGTGGCCGCAGGCCCGCCGAGGCGGCCACGCGGATGGGTGATGACCTTGACCCGGCCGGCCACCCGGATGCGCCGGCGGAGCGACTCGGCGAACTCGTCGAGGCGGCCGGCGTCCCCCGGCTTCTCCATGACGTCGACGGCGCCGGCCGCAAGGGCCGCAGCGGCATTGTCGCGGTCGTCGCCGTCGACGAAGGACGAGTAGACGAGGATCGGCGTCGGCCGGGTCGCCATGATCCGCTCGATCGCCTCGATGCCGTTCATCACGGGCAGGTGGAGATCCATCAGGACGGCGTTCGGGCGCAGCCGGTCGACCATGGCGATGGCGTCCCGGCCATTGCGGGCCTCACCCACGACAGTGAGGTTCGCGTCGGCTTCGATGGCCGCCCGCGCGAAGCGGCGCTGCACGGCCGAGTCGTCCACGATGACAACGGTCAGCGGCTGCCCGCCACCCGATCCCGCAGGCGCGGGCGGTGGGGACACGGTCACGTTTGTCCACCTCGTGGGCAGTCGGCTGGGCAGGGCGCTGCTCGGGCCTGTCAGACCCTTCTCAAGGTGTCGTCGGGAACCGGCGGTGGCTTGAGAGCCGAGAGCGCGGCCGATCCGGTCCTTTCAGCTGGTCAGATGGAAGACCACCGTGGCGGCGCGGACCCCGTTGACCGTGACGTAGAGGCGGTAGGTGCCCGGCCCGGCGACCTGGGTGGGCGACGGGCAGCCGGCGGCCGAGCGGTGCCGGTCCCACACCAGGCCATAGGCGATCGTCTTGCCGGGTTTGAGCCGCTGATGCGCGACGACTCCTGACAGCGTGCAATCGGCGGACGACCACACCTGGTCCGCCCCGGAAAGGATCCGCCAGGTGCGGGCCCGCGGCGCGGTGACGAAGCGGCACGCGGCCGAGCCGGCGTTGCGGACGATTGCGGACAGATGCGGCAGGGCGCCCGCCGGATAGGTGGAGGCATCGGTCGACGCGTCGACGACGAGATCGGTCCGGGCGCAACGACTCACCGGCGAGGACGTGGGCGTCGTCGACAGGCCACCGGTCGGGGTGGGCTGGCTGCGTGGCGTCCCGCCCGAGCCACCCCCGCCTCCGCACGCCTGGGCGATGCCGACGATGACGACGGCCAGCAGCACGAGCAGTGCACCCCGGCGCAGCCAGTAGACCCGGGGAGGTTCCGGGCCGACAGGATGCAGCAACGCGTCGGGTTCCACGTCGGGGATGCTAGGTCGTGTGAGGATCGACGCGCGATGAGGTCGTCGACGTTCGCCCAGGAAGTCACGCAGTGGTACGCCGTTGCCGCCCGCGAGCTGCCCTGGCGCGACGGGGCGACGACCCCCTGGGGCGTCCTGGTCAGTGAGGCGATGCTGCAACAGACGCCGGTCGCGCGCGTGCTCCCCGTGTGGGAGACCTGGATGGCGCGGTGGCCGACGGCCGCGATGCTCGCCGCACAAGCACCCGGCGAAGCGGTGCGCGCCTGGGGTCGCCTCGGCTACCCGCGACGCGCCCTTCGCCTCCACCGTTCAGCCGTCGCGATCGTCGAGCGGCACGACGGTGAAGTGCCCGCCTCCATCGAAGATCTGCGGGCGCTACCCGGGGTGGGCGACTACACCGCGGCGGCGGTGGCAGCGTTCGCCTTCGGCGTCCGGGTGCCGGTGCTCGACACCAACGTCCGGCGAGTGCATGCCCGGGTGTTCGACGGGGAGCCCGACGCGACGAACGGCGCGCCGACTGTCCGTGAGCGGGCCGCGGCTCTCGATCGGTTGCCGCTCGTCGACGCACCGAAAGTCAGCATCGCGGTCATGGAGCTCGGTGCGCTGGTGTGCACGTCGCGGGCGCCGCGCTGCGAAGCGTGTCCGGTCGCCCCCCGCTGCGGGTGGCTCGCCGCTGGCCGACCGGCGCCGACGGGTGCCCGGCGAAGCCAGACCTATGCGGGCACCGACCGCCAGGCACGCGGTCGATTGCTCGCCGTACTCCGTGATTCTCCGGACCCGGTCGATCGTCATGCCCTGGATGTCGTCTGGGCCGATGACCCGCAGCGCGCGCGAGCTCTCGACGGGCTCGTCGCGGACGGGCTCGTCGAACCATTGGCCGACGGTCGCTACCGGTTGCCGGCGTGAACGCGAAGTCGACGTTTCACGCGTTTGCGCATCGAGGTGGACGGGCGCACGGCGCCGACAACACCCTCCCGGCATTCGAGGAGGCGCTCCGCCGCGGGGCGCCCGGCCTCGAGACCGACGCATGGCTCACAGCGGACGGAGTCGTCGTCCTGGACCACGACGGCGTGCACCGGACGGCGAAGCGCCGGCACAAACCGATGGCGCAGGTAGGACGCGACGAGCTGCCGGCACATGTGCCGACCTTAGACGCGCTCTATGCCGCGTGCGGGACGGACTTCGACCTCGCCATCGACGTCCGCATTCCTGAGGTCGCCGCTGCCGTGATCGAAGTGTCCCGACGACATGACGCGACGTCGCGGCTGTGGCTCGTCGGTGGCGCGCCGGCGCTGCTGACGAGCTGGCTCGCTCTCGAGCACGGTGGCCACCTGGTGTTGTCGATCCGGCTGTTCGAGCGACGGATGGACGTCGCTCGAGCGGCGCGGCAAGCCGGCGCGACGGCTCTGAACATGCGCTGGCCATGGTGGACCCGGTCGTTCGTGCGCGAGGTGCACGATGCAGGGCTGCTCGCGTTCGGCTACGACGTGCAGCGCGAGTGGACGATGCGGCACTGCCTGAAGCTGGGGCTCGACGGCATCTTCAGCGACCACGTCGACCGCATGGCCGCACTGCTGGATGCGACCACCCGCGAGCCCTGAGCGGGCTCATGCCTCCGGCGTTGCAGGTTCCTCGGTCGAGGCGGCTGCCGCCACCGGCAGGGCATCGGGCGCGATCGGCTTGGTCTCCCCGCGGAAGACGAACCGCTGCTGACCCTCGTTGTCCGGGTCGTCCTCGACGTCGGCAACCACGATCTGGCCCGCGGTGAGCTCTCCGTAGAGGATCTTCTCGGACAAGATGTCCTCGATCTCGCGCTGGATCGTGCGACGCAACGGCCGTGCACCCAGAACGGGGTCGTAACCCTTCTTCGCCAAAAGCTTCTTGCCCTCGGACGTGAGCTCGATTGCCATGTCCCGGTTCTTCATCTGCACGTCGACCCGGCTGATCATGAGGTCGACGATCTCGACAATGTTCTCCTCGGTCAGCTGGTGGAACACGATCGTGTCGTCGACACGGTTGAGGAACTCCGGCCGGAAGTGCTGCTTGAGCTCGTCCTGGACCTTGGTCTTCATCCGCTCGTAGGACGTCGCGTCGGTCTGCTCCCCGGCGAAGCCGAGGTTGATGCCCTTCGCGATGTCACGGGTGCCGAGGTTGGTCGTCATGATGATGACCGTGTTCTTGAAGTCGACCGTTCGACCCTGCGAGTCGGTGAGCCGACCGTCTTCCAACACCTGCAGCAGCGTGTTGAACACGTCCGGGTGCGCCTTCTCGACCTCGTCGAACAGCACGACCGAGAACGGCTTGCGTCGCACTCGCTCGGTGAGCTGGCCGCCCTCTTCGTAGCCGACGTAGCCGGGCGGTGATCCGACCAGCCGCGAGACCGTGTGCTTCTCCATGAACTCGCTCATGTCGAGCTGGATCAACGCGTCCTCGTCACCGAACAGGAACTCGGCGAGCGTCTTGGACAGCTCGGTCTTCCCGACGCCCGAGGGGCCGGCGAAGATGAACGACCCGCCCGGCCGCTTGGGGTCCTTGAGACCGGCCCGGGTGCGCCGGATCGCCTGCGAGACCGCCTTGACCGCCTGCTCCTGGCCGATGACGCGCCGGTGCAGCTCGTCCTCCATGCGCAGCAGCCGTGCCGTCTCTTCCTCGGTGAGCTTGAAGACCGGGATGCCGGTCCACGTCGCGAGAACCTCGGCGATCTCCTCGTCGGTGACCTCGGCGACGACGTCCATGTCGCCGGCCTTCCACTCCTTCTCGCGAGTGGCCTTCTCGGCGAGGAGCGTCTTCTCCTTGTCACGCAGCGACGCGGCCTTCTCGAAGTCCTGCGCGTCGATCGCGCTCTCCTTCTCACGGCGCACCGAAGCGATCTTCTCGTCGAACTCGCGCAGGTCCGGCGGCGCGGTCATCCGGCGGATGCGCATCCGCGAGCCGGCCTCGTCGATGAGGTCGATCGCCTTGTCCGGCAGGAAGCGGTCGGAGATGTAACGGTCGGCGAGAGTCGCCGCGGCGACCAGCGCGCTGTCGGTGATCGAGACGCGGTGGTGCGACTCGTAACGGTCGCGCAGGCCCTTGAGGATCTCGATGGTGTGGGCGAGCGAAGGCTCACCGACCTGGATCGGCTGGAACCGCCGCTCGAGCGCGGCATCCTTTTCGAGGTGCTTGCGGTACTCGTCGAGAGTGGTCGCGCCGATCGTCTGCAGCTCGCCACGGGCCAGCATCGGCTTGAGGATCGACGCGGCGTCGATCGCACCTTCGGCAGCACCCGCACCGACGAGTGTGTGGATCTCGTCGATGAAAAGAATGATGTCTCCCCGGGTGCGGATCTCCTTCAGGACCTTCTTGAGCCGCTCCTCGAAGTCGCCTCGATACCTACTCCCCGCGACCAGCGCGCCGAGGTCGAGCGTGTAGAGCTGCTTGTCCTTGAGGTTCTCCGGCACCTCGCCCTTGACGATGCCCTGCGCGAGACCTTCGACGACCGCTGTCTTGCCGACACCGGGCTCGCCGATGAGGACCGGGTTGTTCTTCGTACGGCGTGACAGAACCTGCATCACGCGCTCGATCTCCTTCTCGCGCCCGATGACCGGGTCGAGCTTGTTCTCGCGCGCCGCCTGGGTGAGGTTGCGGCCGAACTGGTCGAGCACGAGCGACGTCGACGGAGCGCCTTCGCCACCGGGGCCGGCGGCCTGCGGCTCCTTGCCCTGGTAGCCGGACAGCAGCTGGATGACCTGCTGGCGGACCCGGTTGAGGTCGGCGCCGAGCTTGACCAGCACCTGGGCGGCGACGCCTTCGCCTTCACGGATCAGACCCAGCAGGATGTGCTCGGTCCCGATGTAGTTGTGACCGAGCTGCAGCGCCTCGCGCAACGAAAGCTCCAGCACCTTCTTCGCCCGCGGCGTGAAGGGGATATGACCGCTCGGTGCCTGCTGGCCCTGGCCGATGATCTCCTCGACCTGCTGGCGCACGCCTTCGAGCGAGATGCCCAAGGACTCAAGCGCCTTTGCCGCGACGCCTTCGCCTTCATGAATCAAGCCGAGCAGGATGTGCTCGGTCCCGATGTAGTTGTGGTTAAGCATCCTGGCCTCTTCCTGGGCCAGGACGACGACGCGCCGCGCGCGGTCGGTAAAGCGTTCGAACATGCTCGCTCCTCAGCGGAAGCGGTGTCGAAGACCCGTGTGGTCCCCGTCACCGCATGCTAGCCCCGTCCTCCGGCGCCATCACAGATTGCGACGTTCCCGTGACCTGACTGGTTCATCGGCCGTTGGATCGGAAAACTCCATCAGACAGAACGCTGCCGCCGGTTCGGTGGATTCCAGGGTTGCGCCAAGAGCGAACGAAACGCCCGTCAGCGGTGGGCGGCGGCGTACTTCTCGGCGAGCTCGGCGGGCACCCGACCCCGCTCCGGCACCGCGAGACCCTGACCGCGCGCCCATTCACGAATTTTCGCGGCCTCGCCCGAACCCCCGCGTCGACTCCGCCGACGCCCGCCGGCCGACGAACGGCTCGCCCCGCCGCGACCGGTCGCCCGGCTAGCGGCCCCTATGTAACGGGCGAAGCCGTCCCGAAGTTCGCGACCGTGCTGCTCGCAGACATCGATCTCATAGCTCGACCCGTCGAGCCCGAAGGTGATGGTCTCGGTGCCAGGAGTTTCGTTGTCATGCACGTCACACACGAGAATTACCTGAACGCGCTGCGCCATTTGCTGCTCCCTTTTCGCATCGACCGACCGCGACGAGTGAAATCGAAATCGGAATTGCCGCCGAGGGTAATTCATCGGTATTACCGCGACAAACCGAGCAGGGTCGGGCTTTTGCCCGGCCCGCCCGCATTCGGCGAACTTCGCGCGCATCGCGCGGCCGCGCCATACGCTGACGACGGACGACCAGCCAGGGAGCTCGGATGCCTATCTGCGGTGCATGTCAGGCGGACAACGCCGACGCCGCAAAGTTCTGCTCTTCGTGCGGAACCGCGCTCGCGCGCCGCTGCGTCGGGTGCGGCGCAGCAGTCACGGGTCGCTTCTGCAGCGAGTGCGGCACGTCGGCCGACGCCGCGACTGCCCGTCCCGCCGCCGCCGTCGAACTCTCCCCCGACGCTCCCGTGGTCCAGACGGAGCGCCGCATCACTTCAGTCTTGTTCGGTGATCTGGTGGGGTTCACCACGCTGTCGGAGTCGCTCGACACGGATGACGTCCGCGAGCTGCTGTCGCGCTACTTCGGCGTCTGCCGCACGATCGTGGATCGCTACGGCGGCACGGTCGAGAAGTTCATCGGGGACGCCGTGATGGCGGTCTGGGGTGCGCCCGTTGCGCGCGAGGACGATGCGGAGCGTGCGGTTCGAGCCGCCCTCGACCTC
>JAVEEE010000130.1 GCA_030840615.1 Frankiaceae bacterium
TGTGCTGCGCGACGTGCCGAAGCCGGCCGCCGACATCCCGGCCTGCCTGGCGGCGCACGGGCAGGACGCGCGGCCGTGCTCCTTCTCGCGGGACTTCGCGTTCACCCGGGCGGACGCGCTCTACGGCGCCGAGAAGGCAGCAGCCGTCCCGGGCGCGCGCTTCCTCGACCTCGACGACCTGTTGTGCCCGGGCGACCCTTGCCCGGTCATCGCCGCCGACGGCACGATCATCTACCGCGACGCACACCACCTGACCGCGACGATCAGCCGCGAGCTCGGCCCGGTGCTCGGGCGCCGGTTGTCAGCGGCTCTCCGGCCGTGACGATCAGCCGGCGGTGATCCGGAAGACCGGATGGTCCGGTGCGATCCGGCGTAGCTCGTCGTCCGACGCCTTCGCGCCGACGCCGTCGAAGAACGCGCCGACCTCCCACGCCCAGCGTTTGAGGTAGAACCGCAGGATCTCGATCTTGGCTGCGTCGTCGATCTCGGTCGCCCTGAAGTGCTCGCTACGCCGGCCCAGCCGCAGATCTCCCTCGCCGGCTGCGCGCAGGTTGCGCACCCACTGCGTCGTACCGCGCGGCGCGACGAGGTAGCGGTCGCCGGCGTAGGTGAGCAGGTTGACCGGCACCGAGCGAGGAAGCCCCGAGCTGCGGCCGCGGACGACGAGCACGCGGGAGCCCGAGACAGAGATGCCGAGCCGGGTCAGACCGGCGACGGTGCGGTTGTAGACGTTGCGGGTGAACCACCCCGGTTGGACGTAACGCGGATCGGAGGTCACAGGTCGACCGCGACATACTTGGTCGACAGGTATTCGTCGATCCCCTCACGTCCACCCTCCCGGCCGAAGCCCGACTCCTTGACGCCGCCGAACTCGGCCGCGGGATTGCTCACCAGTCCTCGGTTGAGCCCGACCATGCCGACCTCGAGTGCCTCGACGACCCGCAGCGACCGCTTGACGTCGCTGGTGAAGACGTAGGCCACCAGCCCGAACTCGCTGTCGTTGGCCGCGGTGATCGCCTCCTCCTCGCCGGCGAACGTCTTCACCGGCGCGACGGGACCGAAGATCTCCTCGCGGAGAAGCGTCGCGTCGTCGCTGATGCCGGACAGCACCGTGGGCGCGTAGAAATACCCGCGGTCGCCGACCTGCTCGCCGCCGGTGAGCACCTTCGCACCCTTGCCGACCGCGTCCTCGACGAGCTCGGCGACCTTCGCACGCTGTGTCGCATCGATGAGCGGGCCGACCTCGACGCCGGGCTCGGTGCCGCGGCCGACCTTCATGCTGCCGAGCTTCTGTGCCAACCGTTCCGCGAACTCGTCGGCCACCGACTCGTGGACGTGGAAGCGGTTGGCGGCAACGCAGGACTCGCCGATGTTGCGCATCTTCGCGATGACCGCCTGGTCGACGGCAGCGTCGAGGTCTGCGTCGGCGAAGACGAGGTAGGGCGCGTTTCCGCCGAGCTCCATCGAGACGCGTAAGAGGTGCTTCGACGCCTGCTCCATCAACTTCTTTCCGATCGGCGTCGAGCCGGTGAACGACACCTTGCGCAGTCGCGCGTCGTCGAACAGCGGACCGGTCACGTCTGACGCCTTGGTCGTTGTGACGACGTTGAGCACACCGGCGGGCAACCCTGCTTCGGTCATGATCTCCGCCAGCATGAGCATCGACAGCGGCGTCTGCTGCGCCGGCTTGACGACCATCGTGCAACCGGCGGCCACGGCGGGACCGATCTTGCGCGTTCCCATGGCGATCGGGAAGTTCCACGGGGTGATGAGAAGGCACGGTCCGACCGGCTGCTTCATGGTGAGCAGTCGTCCCGCCCCCGACGGGTTGGTCGACCAGCGGCCGTCGATGCGCACGGCCTCCTCGGAGAACCATCGGAGGAACTCGGCGCCGTAGGTGACCTCTCCGCGAGCCTCGGCGAGCGGCTTGCCCATCTCCAGCGTCATGAGCAGTGCCAGGTCGTCGGCGCGGTCGTTCATCAGCTGGAACGTACGGCGCAAGATCTCACCACGATCGCGCGGCGCCGTCGCCGCCCACTCCGCCTGAGCTGCGCAGGCGGCGTCGAGCGCGGCAGTTGCGTCGGCCGGGGTGCCGTCGGCGACAGTGCAGATCGCTTCGCCGGTCGACGGGTCCTCGACGTTGAACGTCGCGCCGGTGGCGCCTGCACGCCACTTGCCGCCGATGAACAAGCCGGTGGGGACCGCGTCGACGACCTTCTTCTCCCGGGCAGCATCCATGTGCTGAACCTAACCCCGCGCCCCACCCCAGCGGTGGCACACCGCTGGGCCTGTGACCCCAGCGGTGGCACAACGGTGGGGCTATGACCCCAGCGGTGGCACACCGCTGGGGTCAAGGGATCGGGATCGTTGCGAGCTGGCTTTCGATCAGCTCCCGATCCTCCGCGTCGTCGACCTCGTCGAGGAGTTTGCGCGCCCGGGCGGCGAAGCTCTCGTACCCGACTCGGTCGCCCGCGGTCGCGTGCGCCCGCGCCATCCCTTCACACATCGA
>JAVEEE010000145.1 GCA_030840615.1 Frankiaceae bacterium
GCCCCAGCGGGCGGAAGCCTCGCGGAAAGGAACCCCAGTGGCGGCGATCCTCGGCTATGGCGCGTATGTCCCGCCGGGGCGACTCGACCGGGGCGCGATCGGTACGACGCTCGGCCAGCAGGCCGGCCGCGGCGCGCGTTCGGTCGCCTCACACGACGAGGACACTACGACGCTCGCCGTCGAGGCCGCCCGTGTTGCCCTGGGTCGTGGCGACGTCACACCCACTCGCGTGCTGTTCTCGACCGCGACGCCGACGTATCTCGACCGCACCAACGCGGCCGTCATCCATGCCGCGCTCAATCTCGATCCGGCGACCGCGGCGTATGACTTCGGCGGCGCACCGCGCTCGGGCATCGGTGCGCTGACGACTGCACTCGACGGCGATGCCACAACGCTTGTCGTGGCGGCGGACATCCGCACCGGGCTGCCCGGGAGCGCAGACGAGATCTCCGGCGGGGATGCAGGCGTTGCGTTCGTCGTCGGCGCCGGCGAGGGCATCGCGGAACTCGTGAGCAGTGCATCGGTGACGGCGGAGTTCCTCGACCGTTGGCGGGTGCCCGGCCAGTCGCATTCCCGGCTGTGGGAGGACCGGTTCGGTCAAGCGTCGTACCTGCCGGCGGCGCAGCAGGCGGTTGAGCAGGCCTTGAAATCAGCCGGCGTCGCCCGCGAGGACGTCGCGACCGTCGTCGTGGCCGGCCTGCACGAGCGGGCCCGTGCCGCGGTCGGCAAATCGCTCGGTGCCGCACCGAGCTCGGTTTCGGAGTCGGTCGGCAACCCCGGCACCGCACAGCCCGGGCTGTTCCTGGCCGAGGCGCTCGACGCCGCCAAGGCGGGTGACCTGATCCTGGTCGTGACGCTGGCCGACGGCGCGGACGCGCTGCTGCTGCGCGCGACCGCTGCGCTGGAGCAAGCCCGGACGTGGGCGCCTCTCACAGAGACGGTCACCCGTGCGACGCGGTCGGTGCCCTATCCGACGTTCCTCACCTGGCGCGGCATGCTCGACCGCGAGCCGCCACGCCGGCCCGACCCGGCGCCGCCATCACCACCGGCATCGACGCGGCATGCGGCGTGGAAGTTCGCGTTCGTCGCTGGCGCCTGCGCGTCATGCGGCGTCCGGCACCTGCCCGCGTTGCAGACGTGCATGTCGTGCGGTCATGTCGGTGACATGGAGCCGGTGCCGCTCGCCGGCACGCGCGGCTCGGTCGTGACCTACACCGTCGACCGGCTCACGTATTCGCTGAGCCCACCGGTCATAGCGGTGGTTGTCGACTTCGACGGCGGTGGGCGGTTCCAGACCGAGCTGACCGACGCCGGTGCCGACGACGTCGCGATCGGCGACCGGGTGGAGATGACGTTCCGCCGATTCTTCCAGGCGGGCAACGGCATCGCCAACTACTTCTGGAAGGCTCGCCCCATGACCGGCGAGCCACTGACAGGAGAGGACGTCTGATGGCCTCGCGTGGCATTCGCGACCGCGTCGCGATCGTCGGCATGGGATGCACAGACTTCGGCGAGCACTGGGGTCGCGGGGTCGACGACCTCGTCGCCGCTGCGTCGCACGCCGCCCTGGAGAGCGCCGGCGTCGACAAGGCGAGCATCGACGCGGCCTGGATCGGGACGCTGGGCTCGGGTGCGAGTGGGCTGACGCTGTCGCGACCGCTGCAGCTGCAATACAAGCCGGTGACACGCGTTGAGAACTACTGCGCGACCGGATCCGACTCGTTCCGCAACGCCTGCTACGCGGTCGCCTCCGGTGCATACGACGTCGTACTCGCCGCCGGCGTCGAGAAGCTGAAGGACACCGGCTTCTCCGGTCTCACCGTCGCGCTGCCGGCGTCGGACGGCACCAACACGACTCTGTCCGCGCCTGCCTTGTTCAGCCTCTTGGTCCCGGCGTACTCGAAGCGCTACGGCGTCGATGCGGACCAGATGAAGGAAGTGCTCACCCGGATCGCGTGGAAGAACCACCACAACGGGGCGCTCAACCCGCGCGCGCAGTTCCGGCGTGAGGTGCCCAAGGAGACGATCGCGTGCTCGCCCAGCGTCGCGGGCCCGCTCGGCGTCATGGACTGCTCCGGTGTCAGCGACGGTTCAGCAGCGGCGATCATCGTGCGGGCCGAGGACGCGCACCGCTATTGCGAGAACCCGTTGTATGTGAAGGCGCTGTCGCTGGTGGCCGGCCCAGGGACCGGACCGATGAGCCAGGACTACGACTACACGACGTTCGAAGAAGTCACGCGGTCGGCGCAGGATGCCTACGAGCAGGCAGGTGTCACGGACCCGGCCGCCGAGATCGCGATGGCCGAGGTGCACGACTGCTTCACCCCGACCGAGCTCGTGCTGATGGAGGACCTGGGATTCGCCGAACGCGGCATGGCGTGGAAAGAGGTGCTGGCCGGCACGTTCGACCTCGACGGCTCACTGCCGGTCAATCCCGACGGCGGGTTGAAGGCGTTCGGGCACCCGATCGGCGCGACCGGGCTGCGCATGCTGTTCGAGTGCTGGCTGCAGCTGCGACGCGAGGCCGGTGACCGGCAGATCGCGTCGATCGACCGCGGCCGCAAGCTCGGCTTGACGCACAACCTCGGCGGGTCGCCGGGCGACTGCGTGAGCTTCGTCAGCATCGTCGGCGCCGAGCTGTCCTGACCGTTCGCTGGTGACCGAGTCCGAGGACGAGACCGGCTACGCGCTGCCGATCGGCACGGTCGGCGACGCGCGCGCGATGGTGGGCAAGCGCACGCCGCCGCGGTGGGCGGACGCCGAGGTGAGCTGGAGCCGGATCCAGCAGTTCTGCGCGATGACGCACGACGGCAACCCGAGCTATTGGGATCCCGACTTCGCAGCCGAGGCGTGGGGCGGCATCGTGTCCCCGCCGGCGATGGTGGAGACGTGGCTGATGCCGCTCGAATGGTCGCCCTGGTCGGCGACGCCCCAGCCACGACTTCCGGCCCGGGTCCCGTTGCCCGGCCCCAGCATGATCAACGGCAGCAGCGACACGACGTTCCGTCGCCCGGTGCGGGTCGGCGATCGCCTGTCGGTCGAGGAGGAACTGCTTTCCGTCTCCGACCTGAAGCAGACCCGACTCGGCGCGGGTCACTTCGTGGAGACGCTGTCGGTGTTCCGCAACTCCGATGGCGACGTCGTGGCCGAGGTCCGCAACACGCTCTTCCGGTTCACGCCGGGCGCGGACGGATGAACGCGGAGCGGGTGGAGTGGGACGACGTCGCCGAGGGTGCGGCGATCCCGACAGTGATCGACGAGATCACCGCGCGTCGCGTCGTACAGAATCCCGGCGCGACCGGTGACTACTTCCCTGGGCACTGGGACCCGGACTACGCGCGACGGCAGGGTCAGCGCGCGATCTACGCCAACTCGCTGCACATCTTCGGCCTGCTCGACCGCGCCGTCACCGCGTGGGCCGGGCCGCGCAGCTTCCTCGTACGACGCAACGTGCGCCTGGTCTCGTCGATGTACGCCGGCGATACGGTGACCGTCGCCGGCGTCGTCGCCGGCAAGCGCGTCGAGAACGATGAGCAATTGGTCGACCTCGACCTCACGATGACCAACCAGGACGGCGCCGTGATCTGCACGTCCCGCTCGACCGTCCGCATTCCTGCGGCAGTGCAGAGCTGAGGCGCGGGCTACGGAGGTAACGCGTGGGATATGACAAGGGTCCGGCCTTGTCCGGCGCCCGCATCGAAGGCGCCGACTTCTCCGGCGCCCGACTACATGCCCCGAACTTCGAAGGCGCCAAGATGACGGACGCCTGGTTCTACGGCGCCGACATCTCGGGAGACCTCGAGGGGCTCCGCCTGAACGGCGTCGAAGTGGCGCCATTGGTGACGGCCGAGCTGGAGCGACTGTTCCCCGAGCGAGCGAAGCTGCGAGCGACGGAGCCGGACGAATTGGCCGAGGCGTGGGCCATGATCGAAGACATCTGGCAGGCGACGAACGACCGCGCACGAGCGCTGCCTCAGCAGTCCCTATTCGACCGGGTCGATGACGAGTGGAGCTACGTCGAAACACTGCGCCACCTCATCCTCGCTACCGACTGTTGGTTGCGGCGCATGATCAAGGGGATCGAACGCCCGTACCATCCCTGGGGGCTAGCCGGTTCGTGGCTGAGCGATCCGGCCGCTTGGGGCCTCGAACCCGCCGCGAACCCGTCTGCCGACGAGGTCCTCGGAGTGCGTCGCGAGCGGATGGAAGAGGTCAAGCAGGCCATCACGGCCGTCACACCCCAGGAACTCGAACGAGTATGCGACCCGCCGGCCACCCCGGGCCATCCAAACGACCCACACTCGGTTCTAGCGTGCCTTCACGTGATCCTCGAGGAGGAGTGGGAGCACAACCGATACGCCGTCCGTGACCTTATGGCGCTCGAGGCTCGGTCAAATTGAGCCTCGCGTGCCGAGTATGCGGAGATGTCTGGGGAGGAGACGGCCACGGGTGAGGACGGCAGCATCCATGTCCCCGTGACCTACGAAAGCTGGGAGCACATCGAGGGGCCCTTCTTCCACGGGACGAAGTCCGCCCTCGAGGTCGGGGATGAGCT